>JBJKYU010000017.1:0-12140 GCA_045560885.1 Alphaproteobacteria bacterium | reverse complement strand
AATTAGATCTTCCAAAAAAAATTGCAAATTTATCTAAACAAAACGATATTCAAACCTTTATTTTTATTTCTTCAGGTTATGCCAATTCTAAAAGTTCTGGTGACTACTTAAAATTCAAAGGTTTAGTTGAAGAGGAACTAATATCTCTAAAATTTAATAATTTAGGAATTCTAAGACCATCGTTTCTTGTTGGTAATCGAAAAGAAAAAAGAATTGGAGAGAAAATAGGAATTACTATCTTTAAAATACTCTCACCATTAATGGTAGGTCCTTTAAAAAGAATGAAACCCATCCATGTAAAAACAGTTGCTAGTGCGATGATTAAAATTGCTCAATTGGAACTTAGACAGACAATTTTTGAGTCAGATGAAATTGTAAAATTAAATGAAAATTAAAGGTATTTACACACCGGTTATTACCCCTTTTAGAAAAGATTATGAAATAGACTTCGGATCTTTAGAAAAAATTCTAAAATTTCTTCTAAAGAAAAAAATACATGGAATAGTCGTTGGCGGTACTACAGGAGAGTATTTTTCTTTGAATTTTCAGGAAAGAATACAACTATTTGAATTTGTAAAAAAAATAGTTGGAAATAAATGTCAACTAATTGCAGGTACTACAGCCATCAATGCTAATGAAGCCATTGAACTCTCCTTAATAGCAAAATATTTAGGCTACAAATGTATTTTGTTAGGAAGCCCGCCATATTCACAACCTACCCAAGAAGATAGTGCACAATTTTTTCTTAACATAGCTAAAAAAGTTCAGATACCTATCATGATGTATAACTTTCCAGAGAAAATGGCTTTTGAAATAAAAGAACCCTTTTTAAAAAAAGTTATGTCAAATAAATTTTTTACTTCAATCAAACATAATTCTCCTAATCCGGCAATGATAAGACACTTTGCTTTAAATTACCCTTCTTTGCAAATCGCATGCGGTAATGATTTACAATTTTTAGAATTTTGTACTTGGGGAAGTGTGTCTTGGGTAGGGGGTATGTCTAATTGCTTTCCACAATTACATATAGAAATTTATAAAAATGCAATAATTAATAAAAATTTTGATAAAGCGAGAGATAGGTTATTAAAATTAAAACAAATTATTGATTACGTTATTTCAATAAGCAAATATACACAAAGTGTTAAATTCATTATGAAGGAATTAGGACTTTGTAATGAATTATGTCGTCCTCCTTATTTAAATTTAAATCTTGATGAAAAGAAAAAACTAAAAAAATATTTAAATTTAATCCTGAAATAAATCCAGAGCGTGCTCTAATCCTTTTTCAATATGTATCTTTAAATATTTAATTGCGTTATCTGCATCTCTTTCTTTAGAGAAATTATATATTTGATTGTGTTCATCTATCTCTTCTTCGCCTCTGAATTGAAGTAAGATTATTTGATACCTCAAATATCGATCAAATAAATTTGAATGAAGTGCCATAAGATTTTTGGATCCACAGGCAGCAATACATGCTAAATGGAATTCCCAGTCATATTTTTTCCAACTCTCAACTATATCTTTGTTTTTATTATCCATTTTATTTTCAATTAAACTTAATTTATGATGAGCGGCTACCAAATTTCCCTCCCAATCAGTATCTCCATTTTTTAAGGACAGATTTAGAGCATAACTTTCAAGCAGTATTCTTAGTTTTGCGATTTCAATTAAATCATCTCTAGAAAAAGGGCTAACAAAAAAACCTCTTTGTTCTTCTGCTAACACAAAACCTTCGCTAGAGAGTCTATTTAGTGTTTCTCTAATAGTTGATAAGCTAACTGGGTATTTTTTTTTGATCTCGTCTAATTTTAGTTTACTAGAGGGTTTTAGTTCACCGAAAATAATATCTCTTTTAATTTTTTTATATGTAGACGATCCTATCGTATCCATATTTTTCATTAAAATTATTATTTATTAAAATTATATATTAATCAATATTTCAAAAATATTTTGTAATAACTGATATCTTGTAAAATATCAGTTATTACTGTTATATATATAATTTTATGAGTGATATAAATATAGCAATTCTAGGATGTGGCCTGGTTGGCAAAAGGCACGTTGAGGCTATAAATGATACTGATGATATTAATTTGATTGAACATATCAAATAACTCATAACTCAATTCAATATTGTAAATTTCTGATAATTCCTGAAAAAATGTTTGTGTTAATGATTTGGTAATATTTTGTCCCACTAACCCTAACTTAAGCATCAAATGAGATTATTTATATTGGTGAATTTATACATATCATTAAAGACGCATATTTCTGGATGAGATAGATATATTAATGGAATTTCATTTTTAAATTTTTTATTCATTTTTTTTTCTAAATCTATCAATCTACTTACTTCTGTTGATGTTAGAGGCTCTAGCAAATAGGCTAATGTAATATGAAAGGCATATCTCAAGTGATTTTCAAATTTTATACCTAATATGTTACTTAAATCATCACGACAGTTTCTCAATGTTTCTTCATCTTTAGATGAGTAGGGTGTTAATAAAGTGCTAAATCCTCCAAAGAATTTATTAAGCTTTAAAGTTAAGGGACTGGGAAATTGATAATTTTTTAAACGATCAGATAAAATATTTGCAACTTCTAAATAATTTTCTGTTTCTTGTATATTATTTGGCCAAAAAGTAGTTTTAAATGTACTTACATTACAACAATCAAATAAAGTCATATGAAAACTTGATTGGGGTAAAAAAGTATATTTTTTCTTTGGTGCTATCTTTTTAAAGTTTTCCTGTACTTCTGATAATAAACTTGAAACTAAAGAGCTTTCTTGAATGGGGCAAATGATGGTACATCCAGGCCAGTGTAATGGATTACCATCATTATCAAACTTTCCCTCACCTTTTGTTAAAGGATAATCATCAAGCTTATTTAATAAATAGCTCTCTTCATGATTGATGACAATGCTATCCAATATAAGTAATTATTTTACTTTGCCGTCATCTTTATAAAATCGAGGATCGAATTCATCTAATTGAATGTTTCGAAAAGTTTTATAAAAAGATTTGAACTGATAATCACCAAGTTTTTCAAGTGGGGTAGAGGTGAACTTTGCTTTTGCTTCTTCCTCAGACTCAGCTTCGATAGTAACCTTAAAATCATATGACATAGTCATATCAATAATAAATTTTCTCATATCTATAATCTCCTAATAATATTATTTTACTTTAATTATGAAAAAAAAGATCTTAATTATATAAACTATGAGTTCTGAAAATAATCAAAAATTCTATATCAATGGTCAATGGGTAAACCCTCATTCTACTCAGTTATTGGATGTTATTAACCCAGCGAATGAGGAAATTATTACTCAAATAGCTATTGGCAATGAAGAAGACTTAAATAACGCTGTAAAAGTAGCTAAAAACTCTTTTGAAACATGGTCGGTTTCTAGTGTTGAGGAAAGATTATCTTTATTAAACAAACTAAAAGAAATTTATCAAAGAAGA
Source organism: Alphaproteobacteria bacterium (assembly GCA_045560885.1). GTDB lineage: Bacteria > Pseudomonadota > Alphaproteobacteria > HIMB59 > HIMB59 > HIMB59. The sequence continues at coordinate 8,667 of JBJKYU010000017.1, read as the reverse complement.
TTTGATGAAATGACTGTTGCTATAACAACTGAGATGGGTTGTCCAAAAGATTTTTCTTCGGATGTGCAAACTCAATCTGGACTTGATCATTTAAATGATTTTATTGAACAATTAAAAAATTTTAATTTTGAAAATAAGTTTAATGAAAAATCTAATAATTTTATTACCCATGAGCCTATTGGTGTCTGTGGTTTAATTACTCCTTGGAATTGGCCTATTAATCAAATAGCACTTAAAGTCATTCCTGCTTTAGCAACAGGATGTACAATGATTTTAAAGCCGTCAGAAATTGCACCTTTATCTGGAATTTTATTTGCTGAGATGATGGATGAGGCTGGCTTTCCAGCAGGTGTATTTAATCTTGTCAATGGGGATGGGGCGGGCGTTGGGACTTTTATGTCTGGACATCCTGATATAGATTTAGTTTCTTTTACCGGTTCTACTCGTGCAGGAAGATTGATTTTACAAAACGCTTCTCACACTATTAAACGAGTTTGTCTTGAATTAGGAGGAAAAGGTGGAAATATTGTTTTCGCTGATGCTCCTTCAAATGCAGTTCGAGAAGGAATACGCAATGTCATGAGTAATTCCGGACAGTCTTGTGATGCTCCAACACGTATGCTTGTGGAAAGATCAATTTATGATCGTTCTGTTGAAGAAGCAGTAGATGAAGTTTCTAAAATGAAAGTGGATACTCCTGAAAAAAATGGTGATCACATTGGACCTGTCGTCTCCAAAGTTCAGTATGATAAAATTATTAATTTGATTGAATTAGGAAAAAAAGAAGGAGCCTATCTTGCTTGTGGAGGATCCGATCGACCACAAGATTTAAGTAAGGGATATTACATTCAACCTACTATCTTTACAAATGTTACTAATGATATGGAAATTGCCAAATCAGAAATTTTTGGACCTGTTCTATCTATAATACCTTTTGATAGTGAAGAAGAGGCAATTAACATTGTTAATGATACTGAATACGGCCTTGGTAATTACATCCAAACATCTGATATGGAAAAAGCTCGAAGAGTAGCCAAAAGACTTCGTTCTGGTGTTGTTTATATCAATGGTCAATCCATGGACTCAGGGACACCATTTGGAGGTTACAGACAATCGGGTAATGGTAGAGAAGGTGGTAAATGGGGCCTAGATGAATACCTCGAAGTAAAAACGATTACTGGTTGGGTTTGAAAATTAATCTGATATAAAAATAACGCAATGAGCAAAAAGATATTAGTTATTAATGGTCCTAATTTAGAAATGTTAGGCAAAAGAGATAAGTCTACTTATGGTGACTTTTCTTTAGAGAGTCTAGAGAAGTTAATCACGGAAGAGGCTAATACCCTTGGATGCCAAGTTGAATTTTTTCAAAATAACATTGAAGGTGAGATTATTAACAAATTAAACGGTCTGGATGATAGTTTTGATGGTATTGTTATTAATCCTGGTGGTTTAACTCACAGTTCTGTTTCTCTTCATGACTCTTTAGAGATTAAAAAAATTCACAAGATAGAAGTTCATATTTCAAATATCTATGCCCGAGAAGATTTTCGACAGAAATCAATTATTGCCCATGCCTGTCATGGTTCTGTCCTAGGAATGGGTGTGAACGGTTATCTTTATGCCTTAAGGCAGATAGTTAATTCTTAAATTTTTAATAAAATTTTTTAATTTTAATTTTTTTTAAAAATTTTTCTTAATTTTCAATCAATTTATCATTTTAACTTAATATTTTATTCACAAATATATGTAAGTATGTGTTTCTTACATTCGTTTTAAGTTTACAAATTTGTATAATTTGCACTTAGAACTTGTTTTTAAAGGAGAAAAAAGTAATGAAAAAACTAATTAGTATAATTACTATTCTTGTTTCGTTTGCTTTCACCTCAAACAGTTACAGTAAAACCGAAATTCATTGGTGGTATGGTAATAGTGGTTTCTTAGGTGATGTTATTATTGAAATAGCGAATAGATTTAATGACTCTCAAGATGAATATATGGTAATCCCAACAGGTAAGGGTAGTTATGAAGATAACATGGCTGCTACTATCGCTGCTTTTAGAGCGGGCGATCAACCTCATTACTCTCAGGTTTATGATGCCGGTGCTGCAATCATGGTAGCGCAAGTTAAAAACGGTGTTGTGATTGGTTTTGAAGAGATGGCTGAGAAGTATGGTATCGATGTAGATGCTGATAACTATATCCCTGGCATCAAAAACTTCTATGCAGACTCTGATGGTAAGATGGTCGGCGTTCCATTTAATAGCTCTACATGTTTAATGTATGCAAACATGGATATCTTAGCTGAAGTTGGAATTGAGGAAGTGCCAAGAACTTATGAGGAGTTTGAAGCTATTGCTCAACAAATTGCTGATGCAGGATATATTCCATTACTACAAAGTCATAGCCCATGGATTTGGACTGAGAACTTCTTCTCAAGACATAACTTGTTAATGACTGATGGTAACAACGGTTACGATGCAGTTCCAACAAAAACACTTTTTGCTGATACTCCGGAGTTCGTAATGCACTGGGAAAAAGTTAAAGAGTGGTATGAAAAAGGTTGGTACGGCTATAAAGGTAGAGCATGGGGTGATAACCAAGCTCCTTTCACAAACGGTGAAGCTGCATTCTGGTTTGGTTCAGCTGCATCTTTTGGTGGTATGAAAGGTGTGTTGCCTAACTTTACAACTAACCCAATTCTTTACTGGGACTCAGTAACTGGTGGTAAAGAATATCCAACATTTATTGGTGGTGCTGCTAACTGGATCTTAAATGGCCATACAGAAGAGGAGTACAAAGGACTCGCTAAATTTATTGAATTTATGGGTTCACCAGAAATGGATTTATACTATCACAATATGACTGGTTATGCTGCTGTTACTAAAGGTGGTATCGAGTTAGCAGAGACAATTAACTTCTATAGAACTTCTCCATATCACAAAGCAGTTGGTGACCAATTAGGTCTAGAAGGCTCAACTATCCCTGGTGGATATAGAGCTGGTAACTGGCCTCAAATTCGAGAAGTAATTTACGAAAATGTTGAGCCAATGCTTAATGGTGATATCAGTGTTGAAAAAGCGCTTGGTAACATGGATAAGGGTGCCGAAAAACTTTTAGCACAATTCGCAAAAACACTTTAAAGTTAATCTAAATTTTGGAGGGTATTTAATATACCCTCCTTTTTCTATAAATGAAAAAAGTACAATTCAAGTCTAGTTATTCTCAATATATTTTTTTAGCTCCTCAACTATTAATACTTTTAATATTTCTTTATTGGCCCATTATTCAAACTTTTCGTGATGCATTTACAATTCAAGATGCTTTTGGTTTCGGTTCATATTTTGCTGGTTTTGATAATTTTAAATTTATCTTCTCAGATCCTTCGTACTATACAGCATTTAAATTTACGATCATTTATAGTTTTGTAATAACACTTATTACTGGTTCTATTGGTTTGTTATTAGCCGTTCAGGCTAATAGCGTTCTTCATGGAAAAAATGTTTATAAAACTCTTTTGATCTGGCCTTATGCTATAGCACCAGCCGTTGTAGGTGTTATGGCCAATTATTTTTTTAGCGAAAGATTTGGTCTGCTATATCATTTATTTAATAATTTATGGGGTTTTAATTGGTATCAAGATGTATTTGATGCATACATATATGTAGTAATTGCTGGCTCATGGAAACAAATTAGTGCTAACTTTATTTTCTTTTTAGCTGGTCTTCAGGCAATTCAAAAAACTGTAATAGAAGCATCTATTATTGACTGTAAAAGTAACATCAGAAGATTCTGGACTATTACATTTCCATTATTAATGCCTACCACTTTCTTTTTGATTATCATTAATATCACATACTCTTTCTTTGATACTTTTGGAATTATTGATACTACTACAATCGGCGCACCTGGAAGTGAAACCAAAACGCTTGTCTATAAAGCATATATAGATGGCTTTAAAGGTTTGGACTTAGGCAGCGCAGGGGCTCAATCAATTATGATGATGTTGATTGTTCTTGTGATTACAATTTTCCAATTCAGATATATTGAAGGAAAAATTCATTATAACTAAGATGAATAGAATAACATTTAGTCTGAATCATTTAATTTTAATTTTTGGTCTACTTTTAATGATAGTCCCTGTTTGGATAATTTTTGCAAGTTCAACTCATACGAGCTTATTTATTAATACTAATGGCTTACAGTTTCTTTTAGGTGACAATTTTATAGATAACTATTCTAGTGTTTTGTTTAAAACTTCAGGTTTTTTTCAAGAAATAACTGCTTTAAAAATGTTTTTTAATAGTTTTATTATGGCAACGGGCATAGCTACACTGTCAGTAGCTACTTCATTAATGGCCGCTTATGGTCTTGTCTACTATAGAGTAAAATATTCTTCATTTATTTTTTGGCTAATATTTATAACTCTTTTAGTTCCTCTTGAACTTAGAATTATGCCAACCTATGAAATTATGTCTAATTTAAATCTTCTTAATTCTTATATGGGTCTAATATTACCTATTTCAGCTTCTGCAATAGCAACTTTTTTCTTCAGACAATTTTATAAATCAGTACCTGATGAACTTTTAGAGTCTGCCAAGTTAGATGGTGCCAATAGTTGGAAATTCTTTATCGATTTTTTAGTGCCTTTATCTAAAACAATGATAGCCGCTGTATTTATCTTTATGTTTGTTTTTGGTTATAATCAATACCTCTGGCCTCTTATTATGACTACTACTGAGCAGTATTGGACAGTGGTTATGGGCTTAAAAACTATGTATGGGTCTATATCTCATAGATTTGCTTTTGTGATTATGTCAATGATCCCACCTGTATTAATTATCATTTTTTTACAAAGGTGGTTCATACAAGGAATTTTTCAAGATAAATGAAGTTTAAGCCAGTTCAAATACTCTCCCATATAATTTTATTATTAGGTGTTTTACTTATGGTATTGCCTATTTGGTATTCATTTGCTACCTCAACTCATGAAAATATCTCAATCATCACAGAAGGAATGAAATTTTTTTTAGGTGACTATTTTGATCAAAATTATAACGAAGTTCTAAATGAAAAAGGTGGTTGGTCAGAAGAAGTAACTGCTACTAAAATGTTTCTAAACAGTTTTATTATGGCCTTAGGTATTGCGACTTTAAAAGTTGTAATTTCCGCCATGTCAGCATATGCCTTAGTATATTTTAGATTCAAACTAGCAGTTCCAATTTTTTGGTTAATCTTTATTACATTATTAGTGCCTTTAGAGGTTAGAATTTTTCCTAGTTATAAAATTGTATCTGACCTAGGTCTTACAAATTCATATACAGGACTAATTCTTCCTTTAGTTGCATCGGCAACAGCGACTTTCTTCTTTAGACAATTTTATAAGACAGTACCAGATGAACTTTTAGAGTCTGCTAAATTAGATGGCGCTAATAGCTGGAGATTTTTTATAGATTTTTTAATTCCTTTATCCAAGACTATGTTAGCTGCCATGTTCATCTTTATGTTTGTTTATGGTTACAGTCAATATTTATGGCCTTTAATTATGACAACTGATGAGAAATACTGGACTGTTGTGATGGGGATGAAAATTATATTTACAGAAAATTATGAAGGAGTGGCTTTACCTAGAACAGGTGAGAGATTTGCATATATCATTTTATCAATGCTTCCACCGGTATTGGTCGTTATAATTTTACAAAGGTGGTTTATCAAAGGATTAATACAAACGGAGAAATAAAATGAGCTTTTTGGAATTACAAAATATTACTAAGGTTTATCCTAACGGGACCAAGGCAGTTAATGAAACATCTTTAAATGTTGAAAAAGGCGAATTTGTTGTTTTCGTGGGTCCTAGTGGTTGTGGTAAATCTACTTTACTAAGAATGATCGCAGGTTTAGAAGACATTACAGCAGGAGAAATCGTTCTAGATGGGAGTATTATCAATACTATTGATCCCTCTGAAAGAGACGTGGCCATGGTTTTCCAAAACTATGCTCTTTACCCTCATATGACTGTTTACAATAATATGGCTTACGGCCTTAAAAACAGAGGTATCTCAAAACAAGAGATCGAAGATAAGGTCAATGAAGTCGCCAAATTGCTTGAAATAGACCCTTATCTATCTCGTAAACCCAGTATGTTATCTGGTGGTCAACGACAGCGAGTGGCAATGGGTCGTGCAATTGTAAGAAATCCTAAAATTTTTCTTTTTGATGAACCTTTATCAAATCTTGATGCGAAATTAAGAAATCAAATGCGTCTTGAAATCAAAAAACTTCAACGTCAGATGGGTGTTACTAGTATTTTTGTTACTCACGATCAAACAGAAGCGATGACTCTAGGTGACAGAATTGTAGTTATTAATAATGGTATAGTTGAACAAGTAGGTACACCAAAAGATATTTATTCAAACCCAAACACAAAATTCGTAGCAGAATTTATTGGTTCACCTCAAATGAATATATTTAATTGTAAAATTGATAATGGTATTGCTAAAATAGATAACAACTCCATCAATTTAAATAAATCTATTAATGTCGATGATGCAAGTATAGGAATTCGACCTGATGATATACAAATTTCAGATAGTGGTTCAATTACTTGTAAGGCAAATTTAGTTGAGTATTTAGGTTCTGATATGATTATCTATTCTAGTATAGGTGATCAAGAATTTAGCTGCAAATTATCTTCTAAGATTGATGTGAAAGCAGGTGATGAATTCAAATTTGATATTCAACCTTCTTTGGTTCATATTTTTGATAATTCTTCAGGTAAAAGATTAGATTAATATTAATTTATTTGGGTAAGATGCAAACTGGAATAGGTTCCATTTTATGAACATTCTTTGATCTTATTTCAAGATATCTATCTCTATTAGGAGAATTTTCATTAAGCATTGCCTCTTCAATTTCTTCATAGCTTAAACCAACTTGTTGTTCGTCAGTTCTTCCATCGGTCCATAATCCATCAGTAGGATCTGCTTCGATAATTTCTTGATTAATTCCTAATTCTTTACCTATATCCCAAACTTCAGTTTTAAGACAATCAGCTATGGGAGAAATATCAACACCTCCATCGCCATATTTTGTATAAAAACCAATACCAAAATCTTCTACTTTATTACCTGTTCCAACTACAATTCCATTGTTGCTGGCAGCTATTTGATAAAGAGTTGTCATTCTTAGTCTAGCTTGAGAGTTAGCATAACCATGTTCAGAATTGTTGGAGCCTAATTCATTCTGAAACTCACCAAAAACCTTGGATAAATCAATATGATGGTGGGTAATATTGTCAAAATTTTTCTTAAGCCAATCTACATGATTATTCCCTCTGTTATTGAAAGTTTGATGGTCAAGAATTGGCATAGTCACAACGTGAGTTTGTAAATTTGTTTTTGCTGAAAGGGTACTAGATACAGCAGAGTCTATTCCACCAGATATCCCAATTACCAGAGATGAAAAATTACTTTTTTTTGCATAATCAGCAATCCATTCAGATATAAAATCAATTTTTTCAGATGAGTTCATATTTGTATATATAATTACGTTTAAAATATTTTAAAGTTTAATTATAATTAAATTTATTTAAAAGATATGTTTAATTTACATATTACTTAGTTTTATCTAGTTTTATGATAAATTAATAATTTAGTAATTTATTAAATAATGACTTTTAAGTTTTTAATATTTCTATTAAAAAAATTCATAACCTCTAGAAGTGTTTTAATTCGATATCAAGGCAAGGATTTTCTCATTGATAATAACTCAGATCCATTAATCTTAAAAATTAACCATAAAAAATTCTTAACTAAGCTATATTATGCACCCTCCTTAGTGCTTTCTGAGGGATATATGGACAAAGACTATGAATTACAAAATTCATCATTCTATGAATTTGCTGATTTATTAATTGAAAATTACAATTTATATTTAGAAAAATTTTCAAGAACCTATTTGTCTAGGTTATTCCTTATAATAAACCCTTTATTTCAATTAAATTTTTCTAAGAAATCAAAAAATAATGTTGCTTCCCATTACGATCTTTCAGACAAACTTTATGATTTATTCTTAGATAAGACTAGACAATACTCCTGTGCATATTTCGAGACTAAAAAAGACTCTTTATATCAGGCTCAACTGAATAAAATGAATAGATTGGCAGATAAACTTCACCTTAAAAAAGGAGATAAAGTTTTAGATATTGGGTGTGGGTGGGGTTCATTGAGTAGACATTTCAGCTCTGAATATAACTGTATTGTTAAGGGTATTTCCTTATCCGAAGAACAAATTAGTTACTGTTTAAAAAAGCAAAAATTATTAAAAAACAGTAATTATTTAGAATATTCCCTTCAAGATTATCGAAATGAAACTAACTTTTACGATAAAATAGTTTCGGTAGGAATGTTTGAACATGTAGGAAAGCCTTTTTATAATGCCTATTTTAAGAAAATTAGCGATCTTCTATCCGAAGATGGTATAGCCGTCATGCATACAATAGGTAATGTTCGTACACCTAAATTAACTCCCGCTTTTATACGTAAGTACATTTTTCCAGGAGGATATATCCCTACCTTATCCGAGATTATGCCAGCAGTTGAAAAATCAGGACTAATTATAAGTGATATAGAAGTATTAAGGCTGCATTATGCTGACACTCTAAGAAAT
>JBJKYU010000016.1:0-12489 GCA_045560885.1 Alphaproteobacteria bacterium | reverse complement strand
TAAATTCCACATCTTCAAAAAACAAAATACGATTAATATCCTCACCATTTAACCCCTTCACGAGTGTTCCATGAACGCCTGCATAATGATCATTAAAGACGATGACGGGGAAAGTTTCATTGATAACAAGACGAAGCTCACTTCGAGGGGCAAATGCAGGGGTGAACTCTAAATAGTCTGATTTATGGCCAATTACAGTCTCTAAAATAGGAATAGATCGAAGGGTGCCGTAGAAAAAAAATTTGTTCATATTGACTAAAATAATTCAGGTAGTGTTTGTTGTTGTACTCCCATGGAATGGAGGAGTATGCAAATTTGATTGGAAATTTCAACACTATTTGGGGTATCACTATGAAGACAAATAGAATGAAAAGTAGTGGGGAATTTTTTTCCCGATCGGCTGACGATCGCTTTTTCCTCGATCATCTTTTGAACATGGTCGCTTGCCTGTGATGGATCAGTGATTAAAGAACCTTTAATAGATCTTGGGGTTAAAGTTCCATCATCCTCATAGGTTCGATCAGCAAATACCTCTAAGGCTGTGACTAGTCCCACAGCCTCGCTTGCCTTGGCTAGTTCACTTAGGACAGGAGCCAACATAATGAGTTCTGGATAGTGTTGTTTTACATAAGAAACAATGACTTGAGCTAATGCGGGATCTTTGCAAGCCATATTATTTAACGAACCATGAGGCTTAAGATGAGTAATAGAAATTTGAGGATCTTTTAAATTTGATAAAATAGAAAACTGTTCTTTGATGAGACTATGAATGAGCTCTTCATTCCAATCCATCGGAGTTCTTCCAAAATTATCTTTGTCTAAAAAAGAAATATGGGCACCAATGGAGACACCTTGGTGATGACACTTTTGAGTGGCTTTTCGAACGACCTCTTCCACTCCCCCATGATAAAGGCATCCGATATTGGCGGAGTCAATTTGAGCGATTAAAGGTAAATCCACAGACTGATAAAAAGACAAATCTCGCTCTGCTAAATCAGAGTTGAAATTTATTTTATTCACAGACATCAATATTACATTAAGATAAATATGTGTTTTTCAAAGGAATAAATCATTACGGTGATTTGGGATTAATTCTTGATTTTGGCTCGGACAGCTCCCAGCAAATCTCCCAAGAGGTCAATGCGGTCTACGCCCTCCTCCAAGATCTTGATCTGCCTCAACTAAATATCATCCCCTCCTTTAATAAGATTGTGCTCGCTTTCCAAAACAGTAAAGATCGCAACCAAGCGCAAGATGCTATTGAGCATGATCTGGCCAAAGCAAATCTAAAAAACTCTCAAAAAGACCGAAAAGTATGGAATATTCCCGCTTGCTATGAGGATAGCTACGCTCTGGATCGTGAGCTTATTCAAGCAACCCATGGACTAAGCAAAGAAGAAGTTATATCCAAACACACCAGTACATCTTACTACGCCTACTATATTGGCTTCATGCCAGGCTTTCCCTATTTAGGAGATATTGATCCTTCACTGATTACTCCGCGGTTAGCCACACCTCGAATTCAAATTCCTGCTCGATCGATAGGCATCGCCAAAGAGCATACATGCGTCTACCCCAAAGTCTCCCCTGGGGGTTGGAACATTATAGGTCAGGTTCCCTTTGATATTTTCAGCTTGGAGCACTCCAGAACCTCTTTATTTCTTCCTGGAGATACAGTCCAATTTCAGTCCATCTCTGAAAAAGAATTTATACAAATTCAATCCAAGCATCTCGCGTTTGATGAAATCATCAAGGAGTTTTCAAAGTGAATAGATTTCAGATCACTCGAACGGGTACGTATCTCACTGTCCAAGACTGGGGTCGATTTCATTATCAACATCTTGGGGTATCGCCTAGTGGGATAATGGATCGGCGTATTTCGGAAGCTCTAGCCAAAGTTATTCCCCATCACCAAAATCAATTTTTAGAATTTGCCTATGTGGGTCCCTCGTTGAAAGTAGAACAGGGAGCGATTAAGGTCAGTGTGGGTGGTCAGTGTAATATCTTTGTTCAAAAAAATAATAATACTCAAATTGAACATGCGCCTTATACCAGTATTAATTTGTTCGAGGGAGATGAGCTGACAATTCATAACACCATCGACTCCGTGTACGGTTACATTGCCTTTGAAAATGGTTTGGGATTAGAGCCCTGCCTTCAAAGTTTTTCTACCGACACCAAAGCACAAATTGGCAGTATCAATCGACCCCTTCAAATCGGGGATGAGTTTGAAGTATCCAAAGATGTTAGCTCTTGGGATCTTCAATCTAATGAAGAGGTGAATATTTCCAAACAAACAAATTTCAAAGTCTACCCTGGACCTCAGATGAACTACTTCTCCGATGAGGTCCTTCAGACATTTGTTTCCAGTCCTTATACCATTACAACCCAAAGCGATCGCATGGGTCTGCGCTTGGAGGGAGAACCCCTAAAAAGCCATATTTCTCATGATATTTTATCCGAAGGGATCCTTCCTGGATGTATTCAGGTTCCAAGCAATGGTCATCCGATTGTCTTGATGCGCGATATTCCCTGTACGGGCGGCTATCCTAAAATTGCTATTTTAGCCAGTGAGGATATCTCCAAAATCGCTCAACTCCCCCCAGGCACGAAAATCACCTTCGATCTCTAGCGCTGGTCTAGTTATCTTTCCTTCAAGTATAAAGGGAAATGAAAATAGAGAGCCAGCAAGATTTATTTCCTCAATCATCCACTCAGCCCACTTGGCCTACTCGCGATGAGGCTCTTCAAAAATTTCAAAATTTCAATCCTAGTCGATACGCTAAAACTCGCAACTTCCTCAACGGGCACATTTCTCAAATGTCTCCTCATATTAAGCATGGGATTATTCAAAACAGGGAATTACTCAATATCATTCAAGACAAATTCAATTTTCAAGAAAGCGAAAAATTTATCCAAGAGCTGGCATGGAGAGATTTTTGGAGAAGCTATGCCTATCATCATCCCGATCAATTGTGGACGGATGTGGAGGAATACAAAACAGGTTTTAAAGCCAGCGACTATCTAGACAACCTCCCAGAAGATATCGAAAAAGGAGAAACACCGACACAGGTGATCAACTCTTTTATTCAAGAATTAACTCAAACAGGCTATCTTCACAATCACGCTCGGATGTATGTAGCCTCCTATGTGGTTCACTTCCGCCGAGTTAAGTGGCAGGCAGGGGCTAAATTTTTTATGACTCATTTACTCGATGGTGATCTTGCCAGTAATAATTTTTCTTGGCAGTGGATTGCCAGTACCTTTGCCGGTAAGCCCTATATTTTCAATTTGGAAAACGTCCATAAATACTGTCATCAAACCCTTTCCATTGACTCTCAACAAAATCAAGAAATTGATGGGAGCTACGAGAAAATCAGCGCGAGGTTATTTCCCAATCTATGAACCTAATCTATCTCTATGATGAATTTATGCGCACCCCCGATAATGTGAAGGGACAGGTGGTCTATATTATTGATTCCGACATCCAAGAGGGATATGAGATCAGCGAAAAGGTTCAGTTGTATAGATACCAGTTAGCAGAACAGGCAGGAGCCGAAATCTATCAAGGAAAAACGCTTGATATTCTTGAAGAAATTCATCAAAAAACCCCTATCTCAACGATTATCACCAAGTCGACTTTTCGACCCGTTTATCAGACCCTTTTTCAAAAAATCAAACAAAGTCATAATTTAGAACTTATACCCGACTATTTTTTATCAACAGATAATTACCTGCAGCCCGCTAAGCGCTTCTTTCAATATTGGAACAAGGTTAAGAAAAACCTAAGATATTAACTAATGGCTGAGTCCTGCAAATACTGCGAGAGCGAGCTCTCGCCGATGGACGGTGTATACATTCAATCAGAACTACACATGTCCCCCCAGAAAGTTCAAAACCTCATTGAGCATAACCAAAACATGGTTTGCTATAATTGCTTTAAGCGATTGAAATCTATAAGGGTCCTCGATCCAGAAAAAGATCTAAAAATAATTAAAAAGTCTACAGACGCTTAACGGCTTCGCGGAGTTCGAACTTTTGAATTTTACCAGTTGAGGTTTTTGGGAGTGTTTGGAAGACAAAGGTCTTGGGCATTTTGAATCCTGCCAGATGATCACGGCAAAACTTTTTCAATTCCTCTTCTTCAACTTGCTGACCTTCCACGAGTTCAATAAAAGCACAGGGCGTCTCTCCCCACTTCTCATCGGGTCGCGCCACAACCGCCGCCAGTGAAACAGCAGGGTGCTTCGTGACAATGTTTTCTATTTCCACTGAAGAAATATTCTCTCCTCCGCTGATGATGATATCCTTGGAGCGATCTTTGACTTGGATATATCCATTAGGATGGATCACCGCAAGATCTCCCGAGTGAAACCAGCCATCCTTCATCACCTCTTTGGTAGCATCCTCATTTTTATAGTAGCCCTTCATCACGGTATTTCCTCGGATCATAATCTCACCCATGGTAGAACCGTCAGCCGGGACAGGTTTGAGGGTAGCGGGATCCATAACAGCAACGACTTCGGTATGAGGATATCTAACACCCTGATAGGATTTTCTCTCGGAGCGCTGTTCCTCCGGTAAATCATTCCAGTCTTCATTCCATGCACAGTGAACGACATGGCCGTAGGTCTCCGTTAAACCATAGACGTGCATGACCTCAAATCCCAAGGACTCCATTTTTAACAGAATACTACTAGGTGGCGGCGCTCCTGCAGTCATCACATAAACTTTATTTTTCAATGCTTTTTGGTCTTCTGCAGGGGCATTCGCGATCATATTTAATACAATCGGCGCTCCCCCAAAGTGAGTGACTTGATACTGGTCAATTAATTCAAATATCTCTTTGACGATAATATTGCGGATAAAGACAACACGAGCGTGAAGCATCGCGAGCGTCCAAGGATAGCCCCATCCATTACAGTGAAACATAGGAACGGTATATAAATAAGTAAGTCGGTTTGGCATATTCCAAGCGCTCACACTTCCCATGGACATCAAGTACGATCCTCGGTGATGATACACCACGCCCTTGGGGTTTCCTGTGGTCCCTGAGGTATAGTTTAGAGAAATAGCTTGCCACTCATCTTTTGGTCGAACCCACTCAAATCCCTCATCACCTGTCTTTAAAAAACTTTCATACTCAAGCTCGCCGATGGCTTCGATATCACCCAAGTTTGCCTGCTGATCATCAATATCAATTACAACGATATCTCGCTCCACTTGAAGAAGAGCCTCGGCGGCGACTGGTTGAAACTGACGATCGACAATAAAAACTTTACAGTCACTATGGTTAAGAATGTAGGCAACAGTTCGAACATCTAATCGGGTATTAATGGTATTCACCACACCACCCGTCATGGGAACTGAATAGTGAACTTCAAAAAGCTCTGGGGTATTCGCCGCCATGACAGAGACGACATCGCCCTCGCCCACACCGATTTTCGTCAGGGCACTGGCAAAACGGGTGCAGCGCTCGTAGACTTGTTTCCAAGTATATTTGCGGGAGCCATAAATCAGGGCTTCGTAGTCGGGATAGACGTCTTTGATGCGGTCGAGAAAACTTAAGGGAGTTAAGGGAACAAAGTTTGCATCATTTTTCTGCATCCCCTGTTCAAAATGGTTCATTAGTTCTTCAGTCTCCTCCCCGACAACAACATCGCATGGATACGATCTCGTGTCTTCGAGGATTGTATTAAATTAATTAAAGACTGTCGCTCTAATTTATATAGATCATTTTCGCTTAAGGTCTTCGAGGAGTTGGTATCTCCGCCACTGAGAACCGTTGCTAAGTGCAGGCCAATGTCCACATCGTAGCCAAAAATAATGCTTTTTTTCTCCAAATCTAAAAGAACCTGATGCATCTTCTCCTTGGTTTCCGCACCGCTTAACTGAAAGGTGGGCTTGACCGGAGGAGTGTATCCCTCTTTTAATTCATGAATTTGCTTGAAGGCCTCAACGAGCAGGTGATCACGATTGAGAACCATCACATCACCCTCAATAAAAAATTTATGCTTTTTCGCTTGCAGTGGTGAGTGAGCCATCAACCCGTAGCCGATAATATCAAAGACCTTTAGTGCTGCTTCATCAGATTTACCCGCAAAAGCAGGATCAGAAGTCCAGCGCCATAACAATTCCTTACAACCTCCACCACCAGGGACTAGCCCCACGCCAGTTTCTACTAAACCTAGGGTTGAATTCATGTGAGCTACCATGCGAGAAGTCTGGCAGGCCACTTCAAATCCGCCGCCAATCGCCAATCCTGCAACAGCGCTCACAGTCGGCTTGGAGGCATACTTCATTTTTCGGCAAACACTCTGGAAGTGCGATAGGTATTTATCAATACCATTCCAATCTTCCTTATCTGCCAAACCAATCATGGTGTTCAGATCGGCACCAGCAGAAAAATTCATTGCTTCGTTGTAAACAACCAGACCTTGGTAGTCGTCTTTTTCTAAACGCTCCACGGCCTCCTCTAAAACTTTCATGGCATCGCCATTGAGGGCATTCGCCTTAGTGTGAAACTCACAAACCAGCAAGCGCTGCTTGCGGGCATCATCATTGAACTGCCAAATCGTCGAGGCATAATTTCGCGATAAGGCATTGGCATACTTTTTATGATCCCCTAATCGGCGAACTCCCTCGCCTCGGTTAATAAACTTCATTCCCTCCTCGTGATTATAGGCACGAGAAGATGTGGAGTCGTAGGGCTCTTGCTTTAATCGAGACATGGTCGCTAACAGTGGTGGGACTTCGATCCCTAAGTCTTGTAATCGATGAATATAATTTGTCATGCCGTACTCAGTCAGTAATTCAAAAGGGCCCTCATTCCAATTAAAGCCCATACGAAGCGCATCATCAATATCGGTAATCTTTGAGGAAACCTCAGGGACACAAAAAGCACTATAATTAATGATTTTAGCGAAAACGGCAAAGGCATATTCACCATAGTCACTGTCGTCATTGAGAAGAACTTTAATACCCTCCTTCTCCACTCGACGAGCAATGGGCAAGTCTACTTTATCAAAATCATAGTAACTCATATCCGAAGTCTTCAGTGCTTTGACGATCTCATCGCCGTCCACCACTTTGGTTTCATAAAATCCACCCGGGCCCTTGTTGCCGGTATAGCCCTTCTCTAATAAGGCCTCGACAATAGGGTGAGGCTTGACCACTTCCATAAAAGGATCCTCAGGTTGTAATTCTTTTTTAAAAGACGCCAAGACATCCTTCATCAAATCAATACCGATGAGATCATATAATCCAAAGACACCAGTTTTAGGAATACCCAATGGTCGACCAAACAGTGCGTCAGCAATCTCAACGGGTAGCCCTCGATCCAGAGCCTCGTACATAGCAACTTGCATCGCGTAGACGCCAATACGATTTCCTATAAACCCCGGGGTGTCATTACAATTCACAATCCCCTTACCTAATTCATTCTTACAAAAATCTCGCAGCGAGCTCATTTTCTCGGAATTCACCTCTGGAGTCTCCACAATCTCAAGTAATCGCATAAAGCGCACCGGATTGAAGAAGTGGGTAATACAAAAATCTGATTTCATAGACTCGGACATCTCCGAGGTTAAAACGGATAACGGTATCGTCGACGTATTCGAGGAGACGATGGACGAGGAGTTTCGAACTTTATCGATTTGGGCATAGAGCTGGTGTTTGATATCAATACGCTCGACGACAGCTTCAATGATCCAGTCGGCGTCTTTGATCTGATCAAAGTCATCGGTGAGGTTTCCAGGCTTAATATGCTCTAATCGAGACTTCTCGACTAACAAAGGAGGGTCGGATTTTTTGATAATATCGATAGCGCGCTCGCTGATTTGATTGGGGGAGCTTTTGCCTTTTAAATCCAACAGCATGACATCGCGCTTGGAATTAGCTAAATGGGCAGCAATGCCAGATCCCATTGTTCCGGCACCAATTACAACAATTTTTTTAAATGCGGTCATGATTAAGCACGAGATCATAGCAAAAAAACCCTTCAAGGGTAGTAGGAATTGAACCCATAAAATGACCCATTTGTTGATAAAAAAACCAAATAAATTCAATGCTTTTAAGCAAAAATCTTGCCAAGATATGCTCATTTCGCACAAGTACTCACCAACCCTCATCTAAGACCATGCCTTACCAGTAAAACTTTGAAAATAAGGAGAATACATACCATGATTAATAAAATCAGATTGAATATCCTCAAAGGTGCAAAGCCGGAGAGTTTTCGCTTTTCTTCTTTGAACACACAGAAGATTACTTTTGCTGGCTTTAATAAGCCCCGCAACCAAAGCAAAAGGATTGCCGCTTAATAATAAGATGCGATCAAGGCCCCGGGGAGCAAAACCTCCCCACCAAGCCTGTTCTGAAGAAAGTTCTTAATTTTCAACCATTCGGTGGGTTCGTTTGTCGAATAATCTATTTAACATTTCCGAGAAGCTGACTTCTTAATTTTGGCCGAGAAGTCTTCTCTCCTAGCCATATATTGAGAAACGCTCGAGCAAAACCTTCATTTTCGATAGTTGAGGTTGGAGAGCTTTCATAATTGAAAACAATTTTGCCTTCTGGATCCCACAAAACAGTTGCTTTTGTCCCTTTTTGAACAGGTTGAATAACCTGCTCTAAATACACTTCCCAAGCCTCGATATCTTTATCTGTCACGTTGGGCTGAAGTATAAATTCCTTTAAAGAGGCATCAATGACTCTTTCTTTCTTCAATTCGCGTTTGTAATCGAACTCTAACATGAACTTATTTTTCCAAGAAAAAGATGCTCCATCTGTATATAAACGCAAATCATAGACCTCCCACATCAAGACCTTCAGCGTTCCCTCCCCAATTAACTTAGGAGACTGAAAGCCTTCTTGTTGAGCTTCGCTAGCCAAAGAAATACCAGACACTAATATAATGAGAGCTAAAAGTTTTTTCATAAGTTTTGATTTTAGTATTTTTCTTCAAATTTTTCATTTTTATCTCAATTTTATCGAACAAAAAATGTCGCAAGAATTAAAAAATTTTCAAAGAATTCCATTTTTGTTTTTACAAAAGGATTTGAAAATCAATAGTGATTGAATCATTTGTTGGTATCTGTAATACAATATACCAGATGAAATAAATTCTTTATTTTTAAACAATCCTAATTAATATTTGTCTCGTTTAAATAACAAGAAGAAAGGAGAGAATATGAAATCTTACACAGTGAAGATGAGCAAGACTTATGACTTCGAAGTTGAAGTGGAAGCTAACTCTGCAGAGACTGCAAAAAAGATGCTTATCGATACCCCTTTTGAAAAGCTAACTAATGGTTGTGATTTTTCTCAGCCCTCTCTAGCTATTAAAGATGTCGTGTTAAATGAATTCGATCCTCGTTTTTATAAAGACGACAACAAAGTCCGTTAATTAAGAAGTTGAGTTAAGCCCAGTCATTGGGCTTCACCTCAACGACCCAAAAAATAAAAATATCCCTGATAGCCCGTCGCCAACGCCAAGACGATGATAGCCCAGATGGAAAGATTGCTGAGGAACTGTCTGAAATTAGAGTTCATGTCTAAAAACCTGGGTCCCACTAAAACGAGCAGACAGATCATATAAATAAGGGGAAAGATAATCTCTGCTTTCATTGATATTTCTATCTTACTGAAAAATAGAAGAACTATAAATAGTTGATCGCAGACTCAAAAATAAGACCATGTCGGCAAGCGAGTTCTTGAGTGTCCTTACTGTAGCCTCCACCAATGACTGTCGCTACAGGAATATCTTTTCCTCGATAATGCTCCAAAACTAAATGATCTCTTTTTCGAATACCCTCAATGCTGAGCTCCAAATTCCCTAATCCATCATCTGTGTAAACGTCAATTCCCGCATCAAATAAGACAAGATCGGGTGTAAGAGAACTTTCAATCGATTGAAGTGTTTGACTGAGTGTATCTAAATAAGCTTCGTCCTTGGTTCCGGCAGGAAGGCCAATATCCATCCAGCCTTGTTTTTTCTCAAAGGGAAAATTACTCTCGCTGTGAATAGAACAAGTAAAGATGTGAGGGTCACCCTGGCAAATATCAATCGTGCCGTCCCCTTGATGAACATCCAGATCGAGAATTAAAACTTTTTCTACATGACCTTCAGCAATTAAATTTTTGGCGGTATATCCCAAATCGTTGAAAACACAAAACCCCAAACCGTGATCGCGGTGGGCATGATGCGTTCCCCCTCCCACATGACAGGCAATTCCTGACTTCAGAGCTTGTCTTGCTGTTAGGTAGGTACCTTCAATAGCTAAAAAGGAACGATTGCGAAGTCGCTCGGACCAAGGAAGATTAATAAGACGAAGATCCTCTTTGGATAACTCATCTTGGGATACTTTTTCTACATACAAAGATGAGTGGGCTCGCAAAATTCGCTCCATTGGGGCTGGGGTTGGCTGGCCTAATTTTAATTTTGATGCAAACGGTTGAGATTGAAGGTGATTATATAAATCAGAGAACTTTGACCCTACAAAACGATGCGTGGATGGAACAGGAATATCATAATCAGGATGATAGAAAATATGCACGAAGAAACGTTAGACGGAATTAGCTATTTGACAAACAAATTGTGCTTGAATGTCATTTGATTTCAAGCGGTCACCAGAGCGAGACAGAGCGTAATCCGTCTTCACAATCAGATTTTCAAAAGTTCCATCAAAAATAAGCGTTTCCGACTGGCTGCCGTTAAAAATAAATGATCCTGAAGTCTCAAAGGTGTGATTTTCAAGGTGTTTAAACTCAACAGAATTACAGATTTGTTGCTTGGTTTCACACGAATTTAACGAAAGGCCTTCTGATGTGAAAGAAAAACTCAAATGCCCTTGAAGATCTTTATTTGAATGGCAAACCAATTCATTTGAAAGAAGGACTCCTGGGAAAAACATAAGAGCTGCTATTAACTTAAACATACAAAAACATACGATAGATGCTTAAAAGCAGTTTTGCCTAAAACTCTTAATCCAATTATTAAGCAATTGAGCCAATGTGAATTTTATATGAAACTTTAGATTTTATTTTCATGAGGATGAATAAATAACTAAAATAGTTTCAACTTAAAAAAGGAGAAAACCAATGTTAGTAAAGGGTAAAATTACATTAATCAAGGATTTTCAAGATTGGAAAGATATGGTTCAGGACAGTGGTGATAAAATGAAAGAATATGGGATGAACTTTATTTTTGCAGGAGTTCAGGCGGATGATCCAACAATTTTACATACCATCATTCACTTTGAGTCCATGGAGCATTTAAAGAAATTTCAATCAGATGAAGAGTTGACCAAACGAAGAGCAGAAGTTGTGGATGTTGAGTCTGGGGAAATGACACCCATAGCAGATACGGCGTTTACCAACTTTCCAGAAACAATGCTTATAGAAATCTAAGGAGGAAACTAAAATGGCTATAGCAAGAATTACCACAGTAGAATGGAACTCTAAAGAGACTTGTGATACTCGAGAGCAAGACTATGTCAATAATGCGCCACAGGAATTTCCTGATGCCTCGCAGCTTTTATTTACGCGTCTCAATGAGACCACAGTAATGGCAGTGACGCTTTACCCTGATGAGCAAACTATGCAAAAAGCAGATGAAGCAAGAGCAAAAAGGTTGAGTATTGATGAATCCTCAAGGGTATCGATTGAAACTAAAGTAGGAACAGTCACCCTCAATCATCACAAAAGCTAGGAATAAAATAATGTTATTTGATAAATTAGCAAAATCATGGAATGAACAAGACGTGCAAACTTACAGATCCTGTTTTCATGATGATTGGCAATTTACTTTTCATTCTTCGGGTAAAGTCATCACTCGAGCCGATGATAGCCCTGAAGAAGAAATGAAGGAGTTCATGCAGAACATGAAGAGAGAAAACCCACGATGTTTGTATGAAAATGATGACATTCTTGTGGTTCATGATTTCATTACTTTTGCATCTGGTGACCGAGAAGCTGTCATGATGGTTCATCTAAAAAAGGATGGGCTTTTATGGAGAACAGAATCTGGGGCTACGCCATTAAAAACTACCAACTAAATTTTCATCTTAGGCCCATGAAACTATCATGGGCTTCTAAGAGTAAAATGATGATATTATCTATATGAATTGGGATGATACAAAAACAAGTGTCTTAGCAATGTAGGGAGAGTTAAATAGATGAAATTAAACGAGTATCAAATTCAAGCGAAGAACACCGCGATATACCCAAAAGATAAAGCAGTGGTTTACCCGGCACTAGGTTTAGCAGGTGAAGCAGGAGAAGTTGCAAACAAAGTAAAAAAAGTGCTCCGAGATAGAACAGAAATTAAAGATGTTAGTAAAGATATCGCCTATGAAATTGGCGATTGTCTCTGGTATATCAGCTTATTGGCTGATGATATTGGTTGGGATTTGGAGTCTATTGCTAAATTAAACATAGACAAATTACAAGACAGAGTGAACCGTGGGAAACTCTCAGGTTCCGGTGACAATC
>JBJKYU010000015.1:0-12499 GCA_045560885.1 Alphaproteobacteria bacterium | reverse complement strand
AGTCAAAATCATATTGATGTTTAGTAGGCTCGTGAGGTTTAGGTTCAATTAAAAGGTTACCTTTAAATCCAATTTTATGTTTGTGTTCGGCCACCATGCTGAGAAAACGACCCAATTGATCAAACTCTTGTTTCATGTTGGTATTAAGAATAGTTTCGTAACCCTCACGACCTCCCCAAAGTACATAATTTTGACCTCCCAAGTGATGTGTATTTTCAATGCACATTTTTACCTGTGCTGCTGCATATTGAAAAATTTCTGGGTTAGGGTTTGTAGCTGCACCAGCCATATATCTTCGGTGACTAAATAAGTTAGCAGTCCCCCATAATAATTTTACTTTTGATGTTTCAAGCTTTTTAGAAATTAAATCAATTATTTTTTTTTGAATTATTTCTGTCTCGGCAAAATTATTTCCCTCAGGGGCAATATCGACATCATGAAAACAAAAATAAGGAATATCCAGTTTATCAAAAAAAGAAAAAGCATTTTCCAATTTATCATTAGCTTGATCAATGGCATCTTGCTTATCCATCCAAGGCCTAAGAAATGTTTGACCTCCAAAAGGGTCATTACCTGGCCAGTTAAAAGTATGCCAATAACATACTGCCATTCTCAAATGGTCCTCGATGGTTTTTCCCAATACCTTTTGTTGCGGATTGTAATACTTAAAAGCTAAAGGATTTTGGCTATCTTTACCCTCAAACTTTATTTTTGGAATTGATTGGAAATAATCGGACATATTAATAGATGATTATAGTTATGAGCATTTATTAAAACAATAGATATAAAATTTCAAATTAGGTCCATTTGGCTAATGTTTTTAATATAAAACATTGAAAAAATACTCTCTTAAACTACATATATTAAAATGCTAATAGTCGAGGAAATAAGTAAAAATTTTGGTGATTTCCAAGCCATAAGAAATCTTTCATTTGAAGTAAAAGTGGGAGACGTTATGGGTTTTTTAGGTCCCAATGGTGCCGGCAAAACTACATCCATGAGGGTTATTACTGGATATCTCAAAGCAGATGGTGGAAGAGTCCTTATTGATAATAAAGATATTGATGAAAATCCCATTTACTCAAAATCTCAAATTGGTTATTTGCCAGAGGGTGTGCCTTTATACTTAGATTTCTCACCTGCCCTTTATCTTGATTATGTTTGTAGCGTAAGAGAGGTCAAAAATGCAAAAATTCAAATCCAAAAAGTGATTAGGGATTTACAACTTGATGATGTCAAAGATGTTCCCATAGAAACACTCTCAAAAGGCTTTAAAAGAAGAGTAGGGATAGCACAATCGCTCGTTCATAATCCGAAACTTTTGATATTAGATGAACCTACTGATGGATTAGACCCTCTTCAAAAATTCGAAGTGAGAAAATTAATCAAAAAATTATCAAAGACAAAAGCTATTATTATCTCAACCCATATACTCGATGAGGTGCCAGAGGTATGCAATAAATGTTTAATAATTGATCAAGGCGAAAAAAAGTTTGAGGGAACTCCTACTATGTTAAAAAGAAAAATTGGTAAATCACTTGATGAAAAATTTAGAAAGATAATCAGCTAATGCTTGCGTTAATAAAAAGAGAATTAAAACTATTTTTTATTACCCCTGTAGCTTATATTTTTACAGCTATCTTCATTATGACTTCAATGTCATTAACTTTCTATTTTGGAAGCTTTTTTAGTTCTGGAGTAGCTGACCTAACGACTTTCTTTAGCTTCATTCCATGGGTATTTATTTTTTTTATTCCCGCAGTCACTATGAAAAGTTGGTCTGAAGAAAAGCGCCTTGGGACAATCGAGCTACTAATGACTTTACCAGTTGCTTTGTGGAAAGTTGTTTTGAGTAAATTTATTGCTACTTGGCTCTTTGTGATATTCTCGATTATTCTTACTTTTCCTATTTGGATTACCGTCAATTATTTGGGGGATCCTGATAATCTTATTATTTTGGGCCAGTATTTAGGTGTCATAATCATGGCAGGTTCATACATATCTTTAGGTGTGTTTTTCTCCTCTTTAACCAATAATCAGATTATCTCTTTTATTCTGTCTATCGTGGTTTCCTTTGTTTTTACTATCAGTGGTTTTCCTTTGATGATTAATTTTATATCTCAAGTTTTCCCTTTAGAATTAGTCGAACTCGTCTCAAGTTTTAGTTTTCTAACTCATTTTTCATCCATTCAAACAGGGTTCTTTTCTTTCAAAGGATTAATGTTCTTTCTTTCCTTTATGGCCTTATGGAATTATTTAACACTGATCAAATTTATGAATAAAGAATAAATGAACAAACTTATTTTAAAAAAATATTTCTTTATTTCTGTAGTCAGCACAATATTGTTGTTCTTATCTTTTAATTTCATCATCAATAAAGTTAATTTCAATATTGGTATAGACTTCACATCGACTAAAACTTTTACTTTATCCAAAGGAACAAAAAATGTTTTAGCCAACATTGAAGAACCTTTAAAAATTGAATTTATTTATAGTAGAAGTCTTTCTAAAAATATTCCAATTATCCAAAATTATGCCAATCAAATTGAAGGCCTTTTAAAAAGGTATGATAGTCTTGCTAAAGGAAAAATTGATTTTCAAATCATAGAACCTGAACCTTATTCTGATCAAGAAGATTATGTGGAGCGCTTTGGAGTACAAGGTTTTCCTGTAGGCCTAGAGGGGTCAAATATTTATTTTGGCCTGATTGCTACAAACACGACTGACGATATAGAAATTATTCCTTTTTTTGATCCATCAAAAGGTGGGGGCTTAGAGAAACAACTAACCGACATCGTCTACAAGTTAAATCGAGTAGAAAAACCAAAAATTGGCCTCCTCACCCAAGTGGAAACAAAGTCTCCTAACCCTAATATTCCATTACAAGGGGAGTACATAATTTTTGAACAATTAGAAAATTACTATGACATTGAATATTTAAGTCCAACTGCTGAAATATTTGAAAATATCGACTTATTGGTTGTTTATCATCCAGCTGAAATTTCAGAAAATACAGAGTATGCTATTGAGCAGTTTATCCTTCGAGGTGGTAAAACCCTCATATTTATTGATCCTTACTTTGAAAAAGACGATTACACCGACAAGACTTCTACTCTTAATAATGTTTTAAAAACATTAAATATCAACTATATCGATCGAGTAATTTTGGATGGAACCCAAGCTACAAGACTGCAAACACAGCAAAATATCTCTGACAACACTTCTCTTCAAACACTACTAAAGCTTAATTGGCCAGAGGTGAGAACAGATTTTATTAATCAGCAAGAGGATATTAGTAACGGATTATCTTTGGTCAGATTAATTTCACCTGGAGGGCTAATGAAATTAGATGAAGAAAGTCAGACTACTTATTCCGGCATTCTTTCTTCCAGCGAATTAACAATGGATTTATCTATCCAAGAAGTTCAAGATCCGATCGAACTGATTAATAATTTTAATCCGACAGGTATAATTTATGATTTTGCAGTAAAAGTTGGAGGAACGGCCCAAAGTAATTTTGATAATTTTGAGGGTAAATACTCTAATCATATTAGCCAGTCACAAGAAAATTTAAATGTTATTGTTTTTTCAGATGCTGATTTTATAAGAAGTCCTTATTGGGCTAGAGTTCAAAAATTCTTAAATTCAACTGTCATTGAAGAGTCCTCAGATAATGGAACACTTGTTTCGAATATTATGGATGTTATGACAGGCTTTGATGATTTCATTGATCTTAGAAATAAAGAAACTCCATTTAGGCCCTTTACTGTTGTCCAAAAACTCCAAGCGGAAGCTGAGAAACAATACCTTGGTCAGGAGCAAGAACTTCAGCAAAAACTAGATTTGACTCTACAAGAGATTAAAAACCTTTCAGGTGGTCGAGATAATGAAAATGTTCAGTTATCTGAAACTCAAATGGAAGAACTAGCGTTATTTCAATTGGAAGTGGAAAGAACACGTAAAGAACTCAGAGAAGTAAGAAGAAATTTGAACAAAGATATTGATGCTCTTGCTAATAGAATCAATGTCTTAAATACTTTTTTAATCCCAATTCTTTTAATCATCCTAATGTTTTTTGTTCCATACCAATTAGGTATACGCAAAAGGAAGAGTCAATGACTTTAATAAAAAATATTAAAATTTTATTAGCCCTGACTGCTGGTTCTTTAGTTATAGCTTTAGGAATGTATTTTGATGGAAAATCAAATAATTCAAATAGTGAACAAGAAACTTTAATGCCTAATTTTGATGAAATACTCTCTCAAATCAATTCGATTGAATTCAAAAATTCAGAAGAATCAACAATAATCAAAGATATTGATGATCAATGGTTAGTGACGACTGCTATGAATTTACCTGCAAACACAGAGCTCCTAAGTAGGTTTTTTGTCCAAATAAAAGAAGCAAGAGTTATGGGTCCAAAAACAAATAAACCTGATCTTTTTTTTAAACTCGGATTGGATAAAGATAATGTTCAGACTTTAATTCTTAAATCTGAGTCTGATGAAGTTCTATACTCTCTCGATATTGGGGATTTTAATTATAAAATTCCAGGCACCTATATAAAAGAAACATCTTCAGATCAGTCCTACTTAATTTCAGCTAATTTAACTACCGATGTTTCTAGTTTTTATTGGATCCCCAATGATTTAATAAATATTGGTAAAGAAGCTATAAAATCAGTACAAATTTATAGTAATCAATTAATTAGCTTATCTAATCAAGATGGTTTAGTTTCACATCAAAATCTTTCCTCAGGCTTTAAAGAAATCAGTGAGAATAGACTTCCAGATGTATTTACCTCTCTTACAGATTTGCAGCATAATGGTTACCTAAGCAGGGATGAGTTACCTTCAAGTGCAGACCTAGAGGTTCGCTATACCCTTACTAATGGTACAGTTTTATATGTATCTTTGTTTGAGATTCCTGAAAAAGGTATTCATGTAACTTTTGATTGGAATTACCTTAACGAAGAGATAGAGATATCTAAATTTATTAATTTAGATTTAAGTGGCAATCAGTTACAAGTTAGCACCATGTCTCTGTTAGATGCTGTTGCTTATAACATCCCTCAGTTGGTTTACGATAATCTTAATTTAAAACTTAGAGAAAAAACAGACTAAACTATTTTTTGGTGATTTATTAAAAAACTCACCTCATGCAAATATTTCTTCTTTGGAGACACTAATGTTGAAGGGAACTTTTTATTATTAGGGCTATTTGGAAAAGCTTGTGTTTCTAGACATAATCCCTGAAAAGGACTGAGTGTTTTTTTTGATGACTTATATCTCAGATGTTGGCCACTATAAAATTGGATACCAGGTTGATTTGTTTTTATTGACAATAAAATGCCACTATGTGGAGACCATAAACAAGCGGCAAATTTTTGCCTCTTATTTAAAACAAAGTTTTCATCAAAAGCCCTACGATTTGTGACGATTTGTTGACCAATATGTCGAAATTGTCTGAAATCATATGGGGTTTTATTAACGTTTTTATACTCACCTGTAGGGATATTGGTTGAGTCATTTTTCAAATACGAATTGGCATTTATTAAGAGGAAATGATCAAAGATATTAGTTTTCGATTTATTCAAATTCCAATATGCATGGTTTACTAAATTAACATGAGATTTCTGATCAGATTGTGCTGAAAAGATAATTTTGAAAGAATTTTTATGAATTTGGTATTTGCATTGCACTTTAAGATTTCCAGGGAAACCTTCTTCTAGATGGGGGGACAGATATTCATATGTAATGCTATTTGAGTTTTGTCTTTTAATTTTCCATATCTTTGAGTCAAAACCTTGATGCCCTCCATGCAAAATATTTCTACCTTCATTCTTATAGAGTTGATAGGTTTTTGAGCCAATTTTGAATTGTCCATTTTTAATTCGATTGGCAAATCTCCCACAAGTAGCCCCAAGATAAGGTTTGTTTTTTAAATAGTTTTTAAAATTACCTAAATTTAAAATTAAATTTATCTTTTTTCTTTTATCAATAACTTCATAGAGACTGGCTCC
Organism: Alphaproteobacteria bacterium; assembly: GCA_045560885.1. GTDB lineage: Bacteria > Pseudomonadota > Alphaproteobacteria > HIMB59 > HIMB59 > HIMB59. The sequence goes on along the minus strand of JBJKYU010000015.1, from coordinate 6,477 downwards.
AATATTTATTGTTTTTATTTTAAGAAATTCGTTTTCTAAAGTATGAGATTTGATCAATAGTTTTATAATTTAGTTATATTTTCAATAACTGTTTTGGTTACTAATTTTAGTTCTTGTAGTGGAAGATTGATTAATTGAATACGGTCATAGATATTTGGGTTTTGATTCATTTTTTTTCTTAAATTATCACCAAAAGTTTTTCTTAGCTCTGTACCTATATTGAATTTACAAACATTTGTTGAAGACGCTAATTTTCTTCTAAGCGTATGGTCAATTCCACTACTACCATGCAGAACTAATGGTATAGATGTTAATGACTGAATTTTTTCAATAACGTCTGTATCAATAGAAGAGGAGGTGTTTGTTTGAAGATGGACATTGCCTGCACTAATAGCCATAGCATCACAATGTGATTTATCTGCAAATTCTTTTGCTTCGAGAGGATCTGTGCTTTGTGATGCTGCCCCTTCACTATATCCAACAAATCCGATTTCCCCCTCGACTGAGATATCATTTTTATGAGCTAATTCTGCTATTTCATGGGTTTTTTCAATATTCTCATTTAGTGGGAGTTTGGAGCCATCAAACATCACCGAAGTAAAGCCATTTTTCATTCCTTCAATGCATTCTTCTTTACTATAACCATGATCCAAGTGACAGACTATTGGCTGTGAGGATTGTTCTGCCAAATGTCGAAACATTTTGCCCAAAATAGGTACGGGCGTGTTAGCCCGACATCCAGGACCTGCTTGTAAGATGATCGGAAGACCTAACTCTTCTGCCGTTTCTGCGTAACATCGTGCATCCTCCCAGCCTAAAACAACTAGTCCCGCAACTGCATAATGGTTTTCTTTAGCTTTGCTTAGAACTTCTGAAAGAGTGGCTACTGTCATTTATTTATATTTAGCTATCATATCCTTAATGCCTGGTATTGTTTCAATTTGATAGGCATGAGTTTTTTGAAAATACTGAACAAGAGATCGTTGGCTTAGGCCAACTAAAATCGTGAAATAATACATCTCATATCCAGGCGCAACAACACATGGGTGATAGCCTTTATTTATTGCGATAGTGGAACCATCAAATAATTGATAACCAAAACCTTCTTTGTCATCTTCATATTGCATTACTTGAACACCAAAACCATGGCCAGGCTTAAAACGATAATTATAAACTTCATCGTGACGAGTCTCATCTGGTAAATTATCTGTATCATGTTTGTGAGGTGGAAAACCAGACCATCCTCCTGCACCAACGGTGTATAATTCATTCACAAGTAGTCTACCTACCTGGTCGTGTTGCTTAGCACCGAGGATATGCTTAATTTTTCTATGAGTTTTAGTATCATCAGAGCCATATTGAACAACATCGATTTCATTTTTTTGTACTAAAAATGGGTCAAGTTTTTTTTCATAAATACCTCCTGCTATAAAACACTCTGTATTGTCAGAAAGGCATTTAATAGTACACTCTGCGTTGGTAGGAATATAACTACCCTCTGGCTCACCATCCCATACATCTGATTTTCTAATTCCAATTTGACCGAGAACTTTGCCATCCACAGAGAGCTCGATCATTCCAGTAGCCGGGACCACGCTACTCTCATGTTTTGGAAGTTGATAACTATAGCTTTCACCCTTATTTAATCTGATAATATTGAAATAAACTAAAGGTACAGTTTTGTTATTTTCCTCGAATAAAGCTTGATTTTTATTATTTGAATACGGTATGTGCATTTATGTTTCCTCCTTTTTTTTATAAATTGATTTAATTCTTCTAAATCTGGCATGGCAGATGAACATCCTACTTTAGTGACTACTATAGCGGCATTGGCAGAACCTCGTTTCACTGAGTCCTCTAATGAAAAGTCTTGGTATAAGGAGCTAAGAAATCCTCCGTTAAAAGCATCACCCGCTCCTGTCGGCTTGATTGCTTGGACATTGTATATGCCAAAAACTTGTTCGCTATCCTTTGTATAAACTTTTGATCCCTTTTCTCCCATTTTATAAATAATTATAGAGGGTTTTTTTTGTATTAAGGTTTGAGCTAGTTTTAAACCATCGCTCGAATTATCAGCAATGTTAAACTCTAAGTCATTGCCAATTATAATGTCCATCTCATTCATTATTTTTTTATAAACTTCAGATTTTTTTTCATCAGACTCCCAATTGTAGGGTCGATAATCTAAATCAATAATTAATGGTAATTTTAAGGCGGCTGCTTTTTCAACTGCTAAGAATACTGCATCTCTTGAAGGATTGGAGGAAAGTGTTACTCCCGATATAAATACTGAAGAGTAATCTTCAAATTTAATTTTTTCTATATCTCTCTGATCCAATTGAAGGTCACAGGAGTTATTTCGATAGAGAATAGATTGATTATTTTCTAAAATAGTTTCCACCACAGCCATCTGTGTTTGGAATTTTTTATCAATCCTCCTGCAAAATTTATTTCCAATATTAAAATCATCAAGCTTTTTAAAAATATAATTGCCAATAGCATCATCAGAAACGCAGGTAACTAAATCTGAAGCTACTTTTAATTTAGATAATGCCACACAAGTATTGGCTGCCGACCCACCAAGATGTGTTGAAAAATTTTGAACATCATCAATTTTGGTTCCTGGAGGCTCGGGATAGATATCCATCCCCGCTCGCCCAATCACTAAAACTTTTTTTGATGTATCAAATTTCATCCAAAAAAATTTACCTCATATGAATTGGCAATACTACTATTTAAGAATTTTTTGAATTTCTTCTAAAGTAAAAAAGTCAGCTTTTTGACAATTGGTATTTATATCTTGAGGGGTTTGAGTATCAGCGGCTTTCATTGTTGATTTAATGATATCTAATACATGTAGAGACAGCTCCCCACTACAGCGGTGTTTTAATCCGTGCTCAATACAATAAGCCATTTCGGCTAAACCCACACCTCGATAGTTTGCATTTGTAGGAGACTCGTTCGCTCTGCCACTATGAGAGGTAATGTTTATTTTACCAAGAGGAAGGTCGTCTGTTTTATGCTCCTCCCATAAACCACTGTCATCCACACATGTCATGACAGATCCCCCAAACATGTTAGGGTCGGGCACAATCATTGACCCTTTGTCTCCATAAAGTTCTATATGATTTCTTTGGTGGGCCACTACATCAAAAGATAGTGTAATCTGTATTAATGCTTGGTTATGAAATTCTAAATTTACTAAGTAGCTTGTCGGACATTCAACTGTAAATTCTTGATCTTTTTTGGGCCCAATCCCAATTACTCTTTTTTCAAAAACCTTTGTAGAAATGCCATGAACTCTTTTAGCAGGGCCCAGTAAATTGACGAGTGCAGTCAAATAATATGGTCCCATATCCATGACTGGCCCGCCTTCATTGTTAGCAAACCAAGGCTCAGGATTAGGGTGATAAGATTGAACACCAGGATAAGCAAATATAGCGCTTCCCAATCTCACATTGCCTATTTTGCCTTGATTAATTAAATCAATAGATTTTTGAATACCGCCGCCAAGAAAAGTATCGGGCGCATTACCTATATAAAGGTTTTTTGAATTTGCTAAATTAAGAAGCTCTTCACCCTCAACAAAATTTACAGCCATAGGTTTTTCACTGTACACATGTTTTCCATGATCTAGGGATTTTTTAGCTATCTCATAATGAGCTCTAGGTATGGTTAAATTTAAGATAATTTCTATTTCACTATCATTTAATAGTTCATCGACAGAACAGGACTCAATTCCATAAGTCTCGGCGCATTTTTTTGCATTTTCTGTGTTGATATCTGCACACTTAATGATTTGAAAATTATTGAAATAATCATGGCCACGAAAATAGGTTTCTGAAATATGACCACAGCCAATTAAACCAACTTTAAAAATTTTATTCATAATGTATTAAGGTTATTTGTCTAAACCACACATATTGACATACTTAATCTCTATAAAATCGTCAATACCGTATTTTGATCCTTCACGTCCGAGACCAGACTCTTTGATACCGCCAAATGGAGCTTCAGCTTTCGAGGTTAAACCTGTGTTTACCCCTACCATGCCGTATTCTAATGCTTCAGCTACTCTCCAAATTCTTCCAATATCTCTGGAATAAAAATAAGAGGCTAATCCATATGGGGAATTGTTGGCAAGCTCTATCACTTCCTGCTCGTCTTTAAACTTATATACAGGAGCTACTGGTCCAAAAGTTTCTTCAGAGGTGATCTTGGCTTGGGGTGTTACATCAGTTAGGATTGTAGGCTGGTAGAAATTCATACCAAGTTCATGGCGAGAACCTCCAATGGCAACTTTAGCTCCCATTTGTACTGCATCCTGAACATGTTCTTCAACTTTACTTAAAGAATGCTCGTCAATTAAAGGACCAGAAGCTACAGCTTCATCAAGTCCATCACCTACTTTTACCTTAGATACTGCCTCAACAAATTTTTGGCAAAACTCATCATATACTTTTTCTTGAACATAAACTCTATTAGCACAAACGCAGGTTTGCCCCGTATTACGGAATTTACTTTGCATTGCTCCAGCAACCGCATCATCAATATTTGCATCATCAAATACAATAAAAGGAGCATGACCTCCAAGTTCCATAGAAACTTTTTTTACCGTTCCAGAACATTTTTCTAGTAAAATTTTTCCAATTTCAGTTGATCCAGTAAACGATAATTTTCTAACAATAGGGTTCGTGGCTAATTCATCTCCAATTTCTGAAGCTTTTCCCGTTATTACATTAAGGATACCTTTTGGAAAACCAGCTTCTTCTGCCAATACAGCTAAAGCGAGTGCAGAAAAAGGAGTTTGACTTGCTGGTTTAATTACCACTGGACAGCCAACAGCAAGGGCTGGAGCGCATTTACGTGTGATCATGGCATTAGGAAAATTCCAAGGAGTAATGGAAGCAACTACACCTACTGGCTGTTTTAAAACTACGATCCTACGATCGGTCATTGGATCAGGAATTGTATCTCCATAAACTCTTTTAGCCTCTTCAGAAAACCACTCAACAAATGATGCGCCATATCCAATTTCACCTCGGGACTCATTGATAGGCTTGCCTTGTTCGACTGTCATCATTTGAGCCAATTCTTCCTTATTTTCAATCATCAGATCAAACCATTTACGAAGAATATCGGATCGTTGACGAGCAGACTTAGCTCTCCACTCAGGCCAAGCTGCATTTGCAGCTTCTATGGCTCGCTTTGTTTCATTAGTTCCACATTTAGGAACTGTACCAATCTCTTTTAAAGTAGCAGGATTATTTACGCTGATCGTTTCACCAGAGTCTGCTCCAACCCATTCACCATTTATAAAACATTTATCACGATAAAATTTAGATTCAGTTATATTCATTACTCACCTTATAACAGTTTTTTTGATGCTATTCTACTGTGGCTATTTTTCCACCAACAGGGACTGTCTCACCCTCGGGTGCAGTGATTTCTGTGAGTATACCATTTACAGTAGATGGTATTTCTGCAGCCGTTTTATCTGTCTCGACTTCACACAAAATATCTCCCTCTTTAATTTCATCTCCAACGTTTTTTAACCATTTAATAACTTTTCCTTCATCAACGGTTTCTCCTAAAGTCGGCATTATAATTTCCATACTATTCTCCTTTAACTTTTTTTATAACTTCTCGAACTATCACATCGACTGATGGGATAGTGTTGTCTTCCAATATATCAGCACTTGGCAGTGGCACATGAGGTGTAGTTAATCTCGTAACTGGTCCTTTCAAGTTAGAAAAGCAATGTTCAGTAATTAAAGATGAAATTTCTGCACCCCACCCGCATAATCGTGGATTTTCTTCTACTGTCATGGCCAGACCGGTTTCATTAATTGCACTTTTAATAGATTGAAGATCTAACGGCACCAACGTTCTCAAATCAAGAACTTTAGCGTTAATATTGTGTTTTTCTTTTAATTCTAAGGCTGCCTTTTTTGCTCTTTGAGCCATCAAAGCTAGTCCTATTATGGTGATATCACTACCCTCATGAAGAATATTAGCTTGTCCTAATGGGATTGATAATTCTGTAGACTCTAATTCTTCTTTGGAAGCATAAAGAGATTTATGCTCATAAAAAATTACAGGATCAGGATCATTTACGGCACTATTCATTAATCCCAAAACATCTCCGGGTGAACTTGGTGCAACTACCTTTAATCCTGGGATCATCATTGACCAGTTCTCTAGACTTTGAGAATGTTGGGCGCCAAACTTAGACCCACCGCCGTTTGCCGTGCGAATAACTAAAGGGATATTTATCTGACCATCAGACATATAACGAGTTTTAGCAATTTGATTGGCAATAATATCCCAACAAACTGCCAAAAAATCTGAAAACATGATTTCTGCAATAGGTCGAAGTCCAGCCATAGCCGCTCCCATCGCAGCACCTAAAATAGCTTGTTCGGATATAGGAGTATCCATCACTCGATCTTTTCCAAATTCATCAAGTAACCCTAC
>JBJKYU010000014.1:0-13166 GCA_045560885.1 Alphaproteobacteria bacterium | reverse complement strand
AACTAAAGCCATGGTTTTTACAATTTGTCCAACATAGACACCATGAACTTCAGCAGCTTCTTCTGCTGATGATGTTTCTTTTTCATGTTCTATAACAATTAGGTCAGGGGCTATTTCCGATAAGTGTTTAGTTACTGAGTTTATTGACATTATTTATACATATTTTTGTTGCATAATATATATTATAGGAATTATATATATCAAATTTATTATATTTCCAATATCTGTCCATCATAAGCTGGCATGTAATTCTCATTTTCTAAATAATTTAGTGTATCTTTATAATCTAAATGAGCTGTCATATGGCTTAAATAAGCATTTTTTGGCTTAACTATATCTAGCCATTTCTTTACTTCTGATAAAGAAGCATGTGAAATGTGAGGATCAATTCTTAAGCATCCGACAATCCAATGATCAATATTTTCAATTTTTTTGAAGTATTCCTCTTGGCCATAGAAATACTTAACATCTAAGTTATAGGCAATTTTATTGTCAAAAATGAAGCCAATTGAGTCAATATCTCCATGATTTTGACTTATGAGCTTTATATTTATCCCAAAAATTTCAAATTCTTTTGATGAGAAGTGATTTTTTGAGAGTATTGCTGGGTAATAACTTTTTTCAGTATTTTCAAACAGATAATTAAAACTATTAGTAATTTTGTCCATAGTTTGCTCATTTCCATAGCATGGAATAATTTTGCGATGAATTAGATTTATAGATCTCAGCTCATTGATACCATGGGTATGATCTGCATGCTCATGGGTAAAAAAAACAGCATCAATATTTTCTATTTTATTGCTTAAAATCTGCTGTTTAAGATCTGGGCTAGTGTCTATGAGTAAATTTTTACCGTTTTTTTGAACTAAAATAGAAGGTCTAGATCTTAGATTTTTTGGCTCTTTTGGGTCACATTTACCCCAAATATTGTGAAATAAAGGGACTCCAAAACTAGAACCGCAGCCTAATATAGTTATTTTTAAGGCTGACATGATATGAATCTTTCATAATTTTTTGATGAAATATGGGCAATATCAGTAAAATCTTCATCTGTAAGTTCACAATAGTATTCAATTACATGCCTTAATAATGAAGGTTTGTTGATCTCTCCTCTCATTGGAACTGGCGTCAAATAAGGGGAGTCAGTTTCAAAAAAAATCTTATTTTTTGGTAGTTTTTTTATTGTTTCTCTGAGTTTATGGGCATTTTTGAAAGTAATTATGCCTGTAATTGAAAAATAACACCCAAGTTCCATAAATTTCTCGGCATAATTATCATCTCCGGTAAAACAATGGATTAAAACTGTCTTAAGTTCTGATTTATAATCAGATAAGATATTATATGTTTCCTCAAAAGCATCACGAACATGGATCAAGATTGGAAGATTATTTTTTATAGCTGATTCAATATGTAATTTAAAAGATTTAATTTGATTTATTGGTTTTACATCATAACTGAAATCAAGACCAGTTTCTCCAATAACCTTTATCTTGGTTTTGTAAGAGTCAATATATTTATTTAGTAATACTTTGAAGCTATTCTCATCTACCTCACTGCATAGATATGGATGATGGCCGATAGAAAGGTCAACAAAATCGTAATTTTTTACCAAATTATAGTCAGTTTCAATTTCATATAAATTAGAGTTCACAGCTAAAAATCTCGAGACTCCCCCTTCTCTTCCTTCAGTTATTATTTGATCTACAGAATTAATGAGATCTTTATGGGAAAAATTAACATGTGCGTCTGTTAACACGACTTTTAACTATCTATTCTCATAAATACAGGTTCAGGCTTTGATATTTTGAGTGACTTTTTTTCAATAATTTCATCAAATTTCTCAAAGCTAAGATAAGATTTATCTAGTCCAAATGTGGAGTAAACTTTCTCAGCACCATTAGGTATAAATGGTGTTAAAAATTGTGTAATTTTAAGAATGCACAAAGATATTTGATCTAATACCTCTTTCATTTTAACTTGATCTGTTTTTCTTAACTCCCAAGGAGCTGATTTATCGACAAAAGTGTTTAAATCATTTAAGTGTCCAAAAATAATTTTTAAATATCCGTCAAAACTATATTTATCCATCATTTCAAACAAATTATCCTGTGAAGAAATAATATTTTGATAAATATCAAAATTTAAAACTTTATCTGTAAAATCAATTGTTTGATTTGAATTTTTAAATATAAAACTTAATACTCTTTGCATTAAATTTCCAAAATTATTAGATAAATCTCCATTTATCCTATTGATCATTGCGTCTTTTGAAAAATCACCATCATTGCCAAAAGGAACTTCTCTCATCAGGAAATATCTTATTTGGTCAAGTCCATAAACATTAATTAATTCAATCGGATCTATTACGTTCCCAAGACTTTTACTAATTTTCTCGCCTTCATTAGTCCACCAACCATGTGCAACAATCTGCTTAGGGGGCTCTAAACCCGCTGCCATAAGAAATGCAGGCCAATATACAGCGTGAAATCTAAGAATATCTTTGCCAACAACATGAATACCTGGCCAAAAATCTTTATATTTCTCATTTTCTTGATCCGGAAAGCCCAGTGCGGATATGTAGTTTGTTAATGCATCTAACCACACATACATAATGTGCTTATCATCATTGGGTACATCTATCCCCCATTTAAATGTTGTTCTTGAAATGGATAGATCTTTTAGTCCTCCAGAAACAAAGCTTTTTACCTCATTTAAGCGAGATTTAGGGTGAACAAAATTTGGAATTGAGTCATAGAGTTCTAGTAAACGATCTTGCCATTTGGATAATCTGAAAAAATAGCTCTCCTCCTCCACCCAGGTTAATTCAGAGCCAAAAGAATTGAACTTTTTTCCATCTTTTTCAGTTATTTCATTTTCAGCAACAAAGGCTTCATCTCTAACGGAATACCAGCCTGAGTATTTCGATAAGTAAATTTCATCATTTTCTAATAGTCTATTCCATAAATTTTGAACTGATTTTATGTGTCTATCTTCGGTTGTTCTTATAAAATCATCATTATCCAAGTTTAATATATCTGATAATGCTCTAAAGTTTTCAGAGACCTGATCAGTAAATTTTTTGGGATCAACTCCTTTATCTAAAGCTGCTTTTTCAACTTTTTGACCATGTTCATCTGTTCCTGTTAGAAAATAAGAACCATAACCACGTAATTTGTAAAATCTCTTTAAAACATCAACAGAAATAGATGTATAGGCATGGCCTATATGAGGCTTGTCATTCACGTAATAAATGGGTGTAGTAAAATATTTATTTTCCATATTTGATAAGATTTGAATTAAGTCTGGTAAAATAAATAGCAATTAAATCATTAGTCAATGTATTAAATTTAATACTTTCGTCTAAATCATAAACAAAGTCAGAATGCAGCTTGATTAGATATCTAAAAAGTTTTTGATTATTCAAAGATTGATTTAAATAAAAACTTAAAACTTTTAAAAATATCTCAGATGGTATCTTTAAATTATTTTTATCAAAAAGCTTCATACTTTCAAAAAAATCTGATGTTTTTAAATTAATAAAGGGATAGATAATAGAAGATATAATATCATCAGAAATATTCTGATTATAATCAACTGTTGTATTCAATAAATCTTGAAGATTTTTTGTGGTATTTAAAATAGTTTCTTCAATTTTAATAATTCTTGCCCTTGATAAAATAGTATCAGGAACTTTTAAAAGGTTTTGAGAACAAAAAATGAAGTAAGTTTTTTGAGGAACTTCTTCAATAATTTTCAATAAGGCATTGATAGAATTATTATTAAGAAGATTAATTTCATTTAGAAAAATGATTTTAGGAAGATCTAAAACATTAGTATGAAGAAATTCCCTCTTTAGTTTTCTTATCTGTTCAATGCTAATTGATTTAGAGGCTTCCTCTGGTTTTATAAAAAAAAAAGATGTATCGATTTCATATTGTTTTTGAAAAAAAATTTCTTTTAAAGAATTTTCTATAATTTCTGATTGATAATCAGTTTTTATTTCAATTAAGAAAAAACCATTTTTTTGAGATTTTATAAAACTTATTACCTTATCAATTTGCATCTTTTTAAATTTTCAACAATTTCTTTATGTATGATTTCTTTGGGTTTACTGGCATCTATAGTGATGAATTTTCTTTTACCAACTTTCATTTTTCCAATTTCATCATAATTTTTTTGAATACGTGTAAAATGAGAAGTGTATTTTTTATCAAAAAAGTTCTTATGGCCTCTCATATTTTTTCTTTCTAATAGAGTTTTTTTATTAATTTTGAAATAAAATGTGATTGTCGGGATATATTTTTTTTCAATTTGATCGATTAAATTCAATATTAATGATTTATCTTTACTTGTAATTTTTTGATATGCGTATGTGGAGTCAAAAAATCTATCAAATACAACCAAATTATTTGTTTTCATTGATGAAAGTAGAGAAAAACGAGATGCAAAAAAAAATAAAATTAAACTTAGATTGTTAAAATCAGACTGAAGTATAATTTTTCTTATCTTTTCTAATTGTTTGTTTCCGCCAGGTTCTCTAGTAAAAGTAGATTTGATTTTATTTTTTTTAAAATAATTTTGTAAAAGTTTTATTTGTGTAGATTTTCCAGAATATTCAAAGCCTTCAAAGCTAATTATTTTCATTATGGCGTTTAGTTAGAACCTAAAACTATATAATAGAGGGCTGAGGTAATTCTTGAAAAGAAACCTTTTTGTTCAATATTCTCAGAGGCTAATAATGGATATTGTAATTTTTTATCAGCATAAGAAATTTGAACTAATCCAACCTGATCGTTAATTGATATTGGAGTTGGTATAGGTTCTTCAACAAGAACTTCAACTTTCATATCTGAGATGTGAGTTTTAGGAATACTTACGCTAATATCTTGTTGTGAAGATAACTTAACCTTTTCTTGTTTACCAAGCCAAGTTGTAGCCTCTATTACTACTTCTCCTTGTTTGTAAAAGTCAACTAACTGAAAATTATTAAAACCCCAGTCCATTAACCTCAGAGACTCTTGAGCTCTAGCTCGCGAAGTTTCCAAACCATTTAAGACTAACAATAATCTTCGATCTCCCCTTTCCGCAGAACCAACTAAACCGTATCCGGCAGCTTGAGTGTGTCCAGTTTTAAAACCATCTGCACCATCAAAAGAATATAAAAGAGGATTTCGATTATCTTGTTTAATTCCGTTATAAGTAAATTCAGCTATTGCATACATTTCATAGAGTTCTGGGTGTTCATTGAGAGTGTATTCTGCAATTTTAGCTAAATCTTTAGCTGTTGTGTAATGATTGTCATTTGGCCATCCACTGCTATTTATAAAATTGGAATTAGTTAAACCAATCTTTTTAGCCAAGTTATTCATTTCTAACGCAAAGATTTCTTCAGAACCTGAAATACCTTCAGCTATTGCAATTGAAGCATCGTTACCGCTTTGAACCACGACACCTAGGAGCAAATCAGAGACTTTAACTTTTTTGTCTACCTCGATAAACATCTTTGATCCACCCATTTTCCATGCCTTTTTGCTTATTAGAAACTCTTGATCCATCGATAAGGTGCCATCCTTAATCTTTTCAAAAGCCATTAAAGCCGTCATAATTTTAGTCATACTAGATGGATAGGTTTTCTCTTCAGAGTTTTTATCAAGAAGCACTTCGCCAGTCGAAAGATCTATTAGTAATGCTGTTTTAGCGATACTTTCAATAGCATTAGAGTTAAAAGTAAAAAATATTAGTGAGATCGATAAAATTAATGAATTAAGGGTATTTTTGAGCATTCGTATATCCATTTTTAATTAGAAAATCTATTTTTAGATTAATATCATTTTTTTCAAAAGGACCAGCAAAAACATTAATTTGGTTCTCATTTTCTTCGAATATAAGGCCTAAATTTCTAATTTTATTGGTAATTAACTTTGCAGAGCCGATGTCATTGTAGCTATCAATAAGCACTAAACCTTCATAGTTTTTAGATAAAATTTCAATTTCTTTGATTTTTTCTTTATCAAGGCTTGCACTTAATTCTTTTTGCTCATCCTCTAAACTCTCAAAAGAAATCTCCGTATCATCCATTTTTACCTTACTTTGTTCTTTTGAGTCCTCAACTTTTCTCAGTCTTAGGGACTCATCTTTTAAATATTCAATATAAATTCTTGTATTTACTTGCAATAAAGATGATAAATTTTCACTTATTTGCAATTTGCTGTTGGTTGTATTTTTGACATTTCTTACAACAATGTATTCACTTAAATCATTGGGATTAGATATTTTTGCAACACCTGGATAAGGCAAATTTTTATGTGAAATCTCATAATCACCTAGACTTCCAGATATTGTAAAGCTCTCTAATGTTGATAGTTGTATTTCGTAATCTTCTATATCTGATAAAATAACAGATGATTTAGTAAAATAAGATTCATCAGATACCTTTTCAGTAGCTATATTTTCTTTTTTTTCTTCTACTACAGGAATAGCACAAGATGAAAGTAATAGTAAAAACAGTAATTTATGAAAATTATTTAATTTTATCACTTAAAAGTCCTACAGATAGAGCATAATAATTAGAACAATTATATGAGAGAATATTTAAGTAATTATTGTAAACAATGAAATATCTATAATCGCCCTCCTCTCTGCCCATTCTTATCAAATAACTATCTATGTTTAAGCTGTCCACTCTATCTCCGTTTAATTTTTGAAAATTCATATCTCTAAATTTTGACAAAGGTAGCTTTTTAGATAATTTTTTAATCGCTAAACATCCTTTTTCTCTTTTAATGAAAAGTTCTTTTTCTAATTCATTGATGTTTGTTGGAGGAATCACTTCCCTGCCCCAAGTGTAATTTGGATCCCATTTATTAGATCCTACACCTTGAAGATATCTGCCAATTGAGGCTAATGAGTCTTCAATATCTGTCCAAATATTCTTTTTTCCATCATTATTAAAGTCTTGAGCATAATTTAGGAAACTAGATGGCATAAACTGATTTTGACCCATTGCACCAGCCCAAGAACCCTTAAAATTTTCCAGATCTATATGACCTTCCTCAATGATTTTAAATGAATTGAAGAGTTCTTTAGTGAAGTATCTTCGACGTCTTTCATCATATGACATCGTGAGTAAACTCTCTATAACTGGATAATTACCAGTAATTTCTCCATATGCGGTTTCTAGGCCCCAGATGGAAACAATAAATCTAGGTTGTACATTATAAACTTGTTTAATATTTTCTAATAAATTACTGTATTTATTATATTTATTAATACCATTTTTTATTCTTAATTTAGAAATTCTTTTATCAATGTACTCAGAAAAAGTTAAAGTGAACTCGGGCTGGCATTTATCATTTTCGATAACCCTTTTGTTGACCTGATAATTTTGAACTAATGTCTTAACGAAATTTTTATCTAAGTTATATTGAGGAGCATTTTCTATTACTTGGATTTTCCAGTTATCGAATTGTGAAAAATCATAATTTTCTAAAACATCGCAGTTCTTTGGGTCATGAGAGTATGAAGGTTTTATAAATAAGAAGAAAAGAGAGAAGGTAAGGATAATTAATTTATGCATAGTCTTAGATTCCTCATTTTAAACCTCATTATATATCTTTTAGTAAGATCTTTTTGATCTGTTTTATAAGTATGCTTTTGCCAAACCTTTCTTTTCTGGTATATTGTATACATGGAATTATCAAACGTTGGAAAAAAATTTGTTTATACATCAATCATAATGATGTTTCTATCCATGGTTTTACCTTGGGAGTCTCTTTCTGATTATACTTACTTAGAATCAATGGGACTATTAATGAACATCATCCCTGCTGTAATTTTTGCTGTTAGTGCTTTATTAGTAATAATAAAACCTTTTGTTTCTGCTTTAAGTAGGTTTGGTGCAAATTACATATTATTGCTTTTATGTTTGTTGAATGGCTTGGTGCTTTATTTTGGAATGCAATACTATCCTGATACATACACTATTGGATATCTGTTATTCCCCTCCTCTGTCATCGTTTTTATGTTAGGTACAATCTTTAGCGTAAAAAAAGTTGACGGTTCTCAGGCTTAGTTTTTAATTTCAGGTTGTTTTTTAATTTATAATCGTTATTAAATAACGACTATCACTGCTTATTCGGAAGGATGGCTGAGCGGTTGAAAGCACCGGTCTTGAAAACCGGCAAAGGGGCAACTCTTTCCTGGGTTCGAATCCCAGTCCTTCCGCCACTTAAAATAATTATTCTGAGATTATTATTCTAGTATTTGTTCCTATGGAGATAGTAACTTTTGAACCAATAGGTATTTGTTCATCTCCAGATTGCACAATGGAGATATCCTCATCACTATCATCAATATCTACAACATATTGAAAACCGTTATGATCGCCAATTCTAGAAGCTACCGCATTTCCTATAATGGCTCCACCAATAGCGCCTACAACAGCTACAGTATCACGACATTCATCATCAAAAATACCTTCGCCACACCCGATAACAGCACCCAATAAGCCTCCGGTAATAGCGCCAAGCCCATCATCTTCACCTTTGATTTTAACGGGTTCTGCTGCAACGAGAGTACCGTATTTTACGGTATTTATTTTTTGAGTATCAGATTTATCAACACCATCGATCATATTGTTGCAACTTATAAAAAGTACAGAAGATAAAATTATTAATTTTTTAATTAGGCCTGTCATATTCAACAAATTTCTTTAATGAGTTTGTCAAAAAATCCTCATAATTGTCAATATTATATTTTTGTTCTTCTTCTATTTCTAGATATTTAGGGTCTAATTTGAAATCATAAGAAGGTTCAAAGAAAAAAGGAATTGATATTCTTTCTTCTTGATTAAATAAAACTCGATGATTGGTAGCTTTCATCTTTCCATTTGTTAGGTATTCAAGTGCTAATCCACTATTCACTACATAGGCATTAGGATCATGGGGTACATCATGCCATTCTAATGTATGGCGATTTTGAACTTGAAGGCCGCCTTTTTTATCTTGGTATAAGATTGTCATTATTCCGCTATCAACATGCGTCTCACAACCTAAAGCAACACCATCTTGCTCTGATATTTCAACTGGTTTATCCTGTTTTGGATAAAAATTAAATCTTAACGTAGATAGTGTTTTGGGTCTTACAAAAGCCTTATCAGCCATATCTAAATTCGAGGAATAGACGCTAATAATTGACTTAAACAATCTCATTCCTAATTCAAAAATAGAATTATAATAATCATCAATAATAATTTGCCACTCAGGATTTAAATATGACATGTCATGATTTACCTCAAATTTTTCTTTTACTAAGAGATCTTTCATGTCATTAGATAATTGAGGATCGCCAATATCTAAACCTTCTTTTCCATTAACAGAACTAGGAAAGTATCCTCGATAAACTGTATCTGTATTTGGATTCCACTTTTTAGGAGCTATTTTTAATTTTTCTTTTTCTGGGGAATGAAAAAAATGTCTACAGGTAGAAAGTAAATTGTTAATTTTAACATTGGAAATTCCATGACCTGTCACAGTAAAAAAACCAATCTCTTCGGATGCCTTTTTAATTTCCTTTGCAACATTTTTATAACTATCATCATTAAAGTCAGAAGAGATTAACGAAGAAATATCTATGTTGGGAATATAACTATTCTGCATCGCCTATCTTAAAATATAATTTTTTAATATATTTTTGTTTTCTTTTAATTGGAAGTTCAAAAAATTCATCAGGGGTAATCGGTTCACCTATTTTTTTTTGATTTTCAGTCAATTCTGTCAAAATTGATTGATAATATACTAACCACTCTGCATTAGTTTTTGGCAGTTGTTGATTCATATCTTCCATGTTAATAGCCTAACTTTTTATAGAATAACTTAATACTATAAAAAAGGTCCTCTTTTTCTACATTATTAATTTGAATAGCTTTTGAAGATTTCATTTTTATAAATTTTTGTTGAACCATATCCAACAGAATAGTTGAAACGTTTTGATTAACTTTATGAAATACTAAATCTATATAATTTTTCTGAAGATTTATCTTAATTATACCTAAAGAAATAGATTGTATTTTTATAATCAAAAGATTTATGAGATTTTTTACTTCTAAAGGGTAATTTCCATATCTATCTTCCATTTCATAAAGAACATCTTTTAATTCCTTATTTGATATGGCACTTGTTAGTTTTCTATAAATTATTAACCTTGATACATCATCTGATATGTAATCTTTTGGTATGTAGTATTCAAAAAATGCATTAAATTCAAACTCTTCAAAAATTTCCTCTTCTTCAGTGCTATGACTCTTAAGTCTTTCTACCTCATCTTTCAACATGCTTTGGTATAATTCGATACCTATTTCTTTTACATGACCACTTTGTTCATCTCCCAATAGGTTTCCAGCACCTCTAATTTCTAAGTCTTCATTGGCTAATTGAAAGTTTGAACCTAAATTCTCATAATTAGCTAAGACTTGTAGTTTTTTGAGAGCAGTTTTATTAATTAATTTCTCGCTATCATGAAAAAGATAAGCATAAGCCCTTCGATTTGAACGACCTACTCTTCCACGTAATTGATACAATTGTGAAAGTCCAAATAAATTTGAATTGAAAATTATTAGAGTATTTGCATTTTTTATATCAATGCCTGACTCAATAATATTTGTAGAGATTAAGCACTGAATATCGCCGTTGGTAAAGGAAAGAAAAACATCTTCTATTTCTTTTTCTTTCATCTTACTGTGCCCAACTCCATAGGATACATCTAATTGAAGTCTTTTAAGTTCATTTTCAACAAATGGGATATTACTTATTCGTGGAACAACAATAAATACCTGTCCTCCCCTTGCTATTTCATTTGTAATTGCAGTTAAAAAAGAAACTTGTTCATATTTTTGAACATAAGTACGTATACTTATCCTATTGGAGGGAGGAGTCCCTATTACACTTAAATCTTTCAAACCAAGTAATGACATTTGTAGTGTTCTCGGTATGGGGGTAGCTGATAAAGAAAATAAGTGGATGTGAGGATATTTATTAATTAAAAACTCTTTTTGATCTACTCCAAATTTTTGTTCTTCATCAATTACTAAGGTTCCAATATTGTTAAATTCAATATCCTTTTTAAAAAGGCTATGGGTAGCTATAAGAATTTGAATATCCCCATTTTTCAACCCCTCTAGGATTTGTTTTTTTTCTTTTAATGATGTAAAGCGAGAAAGAGTAGCTACTGTGGTATTGAAAATTGAAAATCTAGATGCAAAAGTCCTGCTATGTTGCAAGGCTAATAATGTAGTTGGAACTACAATTACAAATTGATATCCAGAAAGATAAGTTGCACAAGCAATACGTAATGCAACTTCAGTTTTACCAAAACCTACGTCTCCACATATCAAACGATTAGCTGGTTTTTCTTGAGTTAAATCATGAAGTGAATTTTCAATAGCCGCTAATTGATCTTCCGTTTCAATAAACTCAAATTTTTCGTTAAATTTATCTAATTCTAATTGAGAGTAATTCAAGGGATTTATATTTATTGAGTCACGCTTGGCTGCATTTTTAATTAATTTATTAGCAAGAAATTTAATTCTTTTCTTAACAGAGCTTTTTCTGAGCAACCAATCACTAGAACCCAGTTTATCTAAAATGAGATTATTATCATCGAAACCATATCGACTGATTAAATTCAAATTTTCTATAGGAAGAAGTAATTTATCTTTATTTCTATATATTAATCTTATAAATTCCCTAGTCCTTCTATCAACATCAATCCGATCGATTGAAATAAATCTACCTATTCCATGTTTATGATGAACAACTGCATCACCTAGGTTAAGGTCGTTAAAATTAATAACCTGGCTAGTTTTGTTATTATCAATTTTTTTGGAGTATAGGTTTAAGTGAATAGAATGATTTAATTCATAATTTTTAGATATTACTGTGGTTTGAAAATTTAAATTATTCTTAAAAGATGGATTTGCCTTAATTTTTTCATCATATTCTTTTTGTAGACTTGATGAATTATTTCCCTGGTGAATAAATATTTTCTTTTTTTCATTTTTAAGTTTTTCAAGAGTAATATTATTATTTGTTAATGAAAATATAGGTGATGATGATTGTATATTAATAAAATTAATATCTTTTATATCATCATTATCCAAATAATAGGAACTATAAGGATTAGTTAATTCTGTCTTTTCATATATCGATTTAAAAAAATTAATGCGATCAAATAGAACTATATCTGAACGATTAAAACTATAGATATCACGATTTTCTAAATAAGATAAAAGTGAAATTCCTTGATTTGAGTTAATGTTATTTTCGAAATTCGGATTAACAATTGTAATGGAGTTTAAAGATTTTTTATTAGTTAATTGTGTTTGGGGAGAAAATTCTTTAATTGACTCAATTGTATTATCAAAAAAAGAAATTCGAAAAGGATTACGATGGAAGTTATATATATCTAGAATATCCCCCCTATGAGAAAATTCACATCGATTATAAACATTTGCATTATTAACATGTTCAAAATTAACTAAAGTTTCAAGAGTTTCACTTAATGAGATTTCTTGATTAACATCTAATTTAAAATAATGCTTACTGTCATGTTGAATTGAAAATTTTTTAAGTAAATTATTGCAACTAATGATTATTATATTTTGGTTTTGGAGTTTTATTAATTGAAATGATCTTTCTAATAGTATTTCTTTACTAGATTTTTCATCACTAAACGGAAGAGAGTCATGTGCAGGAAAATAGCAAATATTGTCTTGTGGATAAATTGAAATAAGAATGTTATATAAATCTAAAGCAGATTTATCATCTT
Source organism: Alphaproteobacteria bacterium (assembly GCA_045560885.1). Classification (GTDB taxonomy): domain Bacteria; phylum Pseudomonadota; class Alphaproteobacteria; order HIMB59; family HIMB59; genus HIMB59. Next base: position 344 of record JBJKYU010000014.1, on the reverse strand, counting down.
CACATAAAACGATAGATGGTTTTTCAAAATTCATTATTTTGAGAGATTGATAATAGCCTTATATTTTGACCTTAGATCTTCCATTTCTGGATGAAAAAAAATATCAAGGATTAATTGAGTCTCCTTTTCAACTAAATCCTCTAAAAGGGAGATGTCTTCGATATTTTGTGAGTTTTCAATTTTTTGAAATATCTTAGAAAAAGTAACATCGAGTTCTTTGATACCTAATGTTTGGCATCGATATTTTAATTTTTTTAATCTATTTTGAATATCTGTCATGAATGATAATAATTTTAAGTTCTTATATCAAAATGTAGATAAACTTAAAGGTATAGGGCCTAAAA
>JBJKYU010000013.1:0-14239 GCA_045560885.1 Alphaproteobacteria bacterium | reverse complement strand
GTTATTATTGGTATTTATGTTGTGCTCAGTAATGTGCAAATTTCTCTTGGATCCATTCATCAAATTGTTGGCTCTTTGTTATTTGCTCTTACTTTTAGCTACTTTCTTCTTTTAAAAAGAAAAAAAATCTAAAATAAATTTAAAAAGTATAAGTATTTATGGGAAAAATTCTAATTATTGGAGCCAACGGCGCTGTTGGGAGGTCTTGTGTTCAAAAATTAAAAGAAAAAAATGAACTTGTCCTAGTTTCTAGAAACCAAGAAGAAGATATCGAAAACTCCCCTAATATTTCCTCATTTACTTTAGATATTAATGACTATGAAAATACTCAAAAATTTATTAACTCAATTGATTATGAAATATCAGGCATTATTTTTGCTCTTGGATCTATAGTTTTAAAACCTTTCAAACAAACCTCGGTTCAAGAATTTGCAAACGTTATGAATAGCAATTTCTTCAATGTGGCTAATTTTTTACATAATTGTATTGATAAATTCTCTGATAATTCTTCTGTTGTCTTTTTCTCCTCTATAGCCGCATCAAGAGGTTTCAAAAACCATACTGCCATATCTTCAGCAAAAAGTGCCCTAAAAGGATTGAGTATCTCTTTAGCAGCAGATTTTGCGCCAAAAATTAGATTTAATACGATTTCACCTAGCTTGTCATACTCCAAAATGTCAAATTTTATAACATCTAATGAAAAAGTAGCAGAAGGTTTGGGCAAACTCCATCCAATGTCACGATTAGGAAATGGAGATGATATAGCCGAATTAGCAGTCTTTTTAATTTCAAAGCAATCTTCATGGATTACGGGACAAAATTTTAATGTTGATGGTGGACGTTCGACACTCTTTACAAAGTAATTTTCTTTGAAAGAAGCCTTTTTAATTCTCGGTAATCAATTATTTGATAAAAAATATTTATCTTCATTTAAAAAGAATTCTATTTTTTTTATGCAGGAAGATATGGGTTTGTGTTCATATTTTAAACATCATAAACAAAAAATTTACTATTTTTTAGGATGTATGAGAGAGTACCAGGAATATCTAAAAAAAAATAACTTTAACATTACCTACATTGATTTAGAAAAAAATATTAAAGAATTTAAAGATTACTTTGAGGGATTAAATTTTTTTATAAAAAAAAATAATATAAAAAAAATAAATCTTTTTAAAATAGAAGATCAATTATTTAGAAATAAATTTGAACAGTATTGTAACAAAATTCAAATTCAATATGAGTTTATCAAATCACCTATGTTTTTACTTCATGAAAATGATTATACAATTTTTCAAAATAAAAAAGTTCAACTTGCTAGTTTCTACAGCAATATAAGAAAAAAATTAAATGTACTTATTGAAAATGGAAATCCTTTAGGAGGCAAATGGAGTTTTGATGGTGAAAACAGAAAAAGATTACCAAAAGACTATTCAAGATTTATTCAGCCTACTTTTAAATCACCATTTTATAAAGATATTAAAAAATTAATTGATACTTATTTTAAATCTCATTTTGGAGAAATTAATGAAAATATTATTTTTCCTTTCAATCAAAAAGACACCCGTAAAAATTTAACTTTTTTTATCCAGAAAAAATTATCTCACTTTGGTGATTATGAGGATTTCATAAGTACTGATGATGAATTTATTAACCATAGTTTATTGAGTGCCCCTTTGAATATGGGGTTAATTAGTCCCGAGGATATAGTTAATGAGATTAAAAATATTGATCATAAAGATCCAGGTTTAAATAATCTAGAAGGTTTTACTAGACAAGTTATTGGCTGGAGAGAATTTATAAGATTTATGAATTTAAAAAATTATGATCAATTTCATAAAAATAATTTCTTTAATCATAAAAAGAAACTGACAAAAGATTGGTATGAAGGAAGTACCAATATCCCAATATTAGATGACACGATCATGAATTTAAAAAAATATGGCTATGTTCATCACATCCCAAGATTAATGGTTATATCAAATTTAATGAATTTATCAGGAATAGCTCCTCAAGAGGTATATAAATGGTTTATGGAAACCTTTATAGACTCTTCAGACTGGGTCATGACGCCAAATGTTTTTGGAATGGGATTATTTAGTGATGGGGGTATCTTTGCAACAAAACCATATCTTTGTGGTTCTAATTATCTTTTAAAGATGAGTAACTATAAAAAAGGCGAATGGTCAACTGTAGTTGATGGTCTATATTGGAGTTTTATTTATAAGCATAAAGATTATTTTAAATCAAATCATAGGCTTTCAATGATGTATCATTCTGTTATAAAAATGGAAAAAAGCAAATTGGATAGTCACATTAAAAATGCAAGAAATTTTATCCAACAATACACTTCGTAAGACTATCTTAATTACAGGTGCTACCAGTGGTATTGGTAAAGCTTTATCAAAAATATATTTAAAAAATGATTGGATAGTCATAGGTATAGGTAGAGATAAGACTAAAATTGAAGAATTTTTTATCAATTTTCCTGATAATTTTTATTTCTATCAAACAGATTTAAATAATTTTGAAAAGACAAATATAATTTTTGATGAAATTTTTTCAAAATTTAAAAATATCAATTCGTTTATATTAAATGCCGGTATATATATCCCAGAGGACTTTCAAAATTTTAAATTTATCAATGCTCAAGAGACTTTTAATGTTAATGTTTTAAGCATTTACCTCATACTCGATAAAATGAAATCTTTTTTTGAGCTAACTCACACTCATACTATAGCTATAATTTCCTCAGTAGCTGGCTACAGAGGTCTGCCCAAATCGACTCTTTATGGTCCAACAAAATCAGCATTAATAAATTTGGCTGAAGCGCTCAAAATTGATTTACCAAAGGTCAATATCAAATTAATTAATCCTGGTTTTGTTGAAACACCAGCAACTAGTGTAAATCAGTTCAAAATGCCTTTTCTTATATCTGCTGAAAAAGCAGCAAAAATTATATTTTCAAAAATTTATCAAAAAGGATTTGAGATATCCTTTCCTTTTCCTTTTAATATTTTAATGAAATTTGGTAGGATACTGCCATATAGATTATACTTCAAAATAGCTAAAAGAATTTCAAATAAAAATGAAAAATAATCCTCATAAAGTTATTATTGCTATGGGCAGTCAAAGTGATTGGAAAACTCTTAAATTCACGAGCTCGATTTTAACCCAACTAAAAATTCAACATCAAAAAAAAATAATTTCAGCACATAGGACACCAAAAAGATTATATGAATTTGCAGAGTCAGCTCATAAAGATGGTATTAAAATAATTATAGCAGGTGCAGGAGGTTCAGCTCATCTACCAGGTATGATAGCTGCAATAACGCATATTCCAGTAATTGGCGTTCCTATTGAGTCTAAAACACTGAAAGGGCTTGATAGTCTTCTATCGATTGTTCAAATGCCTTTTGGAATACCAGTTGGAACAGTAGCAATTGGAGAAAGTGGAGCCAAAAATGCAGCTCTTTATGCTGCCGCAATATTGGGAAATGAAGATATTGATCTTGAAAAAAGATTGATTAAATGGAGGGTTTCACAAACTAAAAAGGTTAAAAAAACTCCAAACCGATGAAGCTTGGAATATTAGGAGGTGGACAGCTTGGTATGATGATGTGCCAAGAAGCAAAAAACCTCAAAATTTCATCTTTTATATTTACAGACACAGAAGACTCTCCTGCAACTAAATTTTCTGACGAACATATAATTGCCCAATATGATGATTTTGAAAAACTCGAAAGATTTATCCAGGCTTGTGATATTATTACATACGAATTTGAAAATATTCCATACAAAACTTTAAATCATATATTTAAAAAGAAACCTGTTTATCCTGATCCTCAAATAAATAATATCATTCAAGATAGACTCACTGAAAAAAAATTTATCAATGATTTAAATATTCCAACTGTTCCCTATTTGCCAATTGAAGAGTCAAATCAACTCCTATTAGTAGAGGAAAAGTTTTTTCCAGCAATTTTAAAAACTAGAAGGCTTGGCTATGATGGAAAGGGTCAGACTGTTATTGATTCAAATTCAGATAAATTTCAGATAGAAAAAAATGATTATATTTTAGAAAAAAGAATAGAACTTAAAACAGAAATATCTGTAATTACAGTTCGTTATCAAGATAATTCTTTGTTCTCATATAAGCCCATTGAAAATATTCATAAAGATCAAATTTTATATAAATCAACTTCACCAGCCTCTATTTCTTTAGAATTACAGACTAAAGCAATAAAATGGTCTCAAGAAATAATTGAAGCGCTTAACTATGTAGGTGTGATATGTATAGAATTTTTTATAGATAAATTTGATAATTTATATGTTAATGAAATAGCACCTCGCGTTCATAACTCTGGGCATTTAACTATTGAGTCTTACAATGTTAGTCAATTCCAATCGCACTTAAGGGCAGTATGTGATTTACATCCAATAGCGCCTGAGCTAAAAACAAGAGCACAAATGTTAAATTTATTAGGGGAAGATATTTTTAAATATAGAAATCAATCAAAAATTGAAAAAGATACTTTTTTTCACGATTACTTTAAAAAAGAGGCAAAAAAAGGCCGAAAAATGGGCCATGTTACAAAAATTATATCTCAAATTTGAGACCAATAATTTTTATAAAAGTTATAATTGATTAAATAATCATTCTTAAATTTTGAAAACCTTTTAAACTTATAATTAGGAAACTTCTTAAAAGTTATTTTTTCAGGGTAATAATCTAGATCATAGTGAATATTACCATTTAAAGTTAAAAATTTATCTAAATTTGATTGTTTTTTATTTCTATAAAAAAACTCAATAATGTTTGAAATAGAGTATTTAGTTGAATAAACACCAGCACAACAAAATTCTGTAAATTTTTTTGATTTCAAATGAGGAGCAGAATCAGAACCAAAAAAGAATTTTTTATGACCAGATAAAACAACTTTTTGAAGGGCTTGTTGATGTTTGACATTTTTAATTATGGGTTTGCAAAATAATTCAGGTTTAAGATGATTACCAAAAAAAGTATAAGTATTTTCTAATAAATGATGAGTAGTGACAGTAGCTCCTATTAATCTATGTTGTTTTACAAAATCAACAGAGTCCTTAGTCGTAATATGCTCTAGTGTGATTTTTAGATTAGGAAAGTTTTTTCTGATCCAATTAAGTTCGAGATCAAGAAACTTTTTCTCTCTTTCAAATGGATCATCATTGAAACGAACATGTTCTCCATGGATACAAAGAGGTACATCATTTTTCTCTAAAAATTCAAAATATTTAGTCATTTTTTTTATATCACTTACACCAGAACTTGAGTTTGTGGTAGCATTTTGAGGGTATAGTTTAACTGAAAAAAATAATTTCTTTTTTTTCATTTCTGATAATTCTTTAATTGAACAATTTTGGTTTAAGTAAATAGTAAAAAGGATTTCTAAATTTTTTTTATTTTTGAGAAGATGATTTCGATATTTATTTAACAAATTACTATTAGTAATAGGAACTTGTAAATTAGGCATAATAAGAATTTTTTGAAAATGTTTACTATTTTCATTCAAGACTTGCTTTGCAAGCTCGCCTTCTCTTAAATGAACATGGAAATCACATGGTTTAAAAATTTTGATCATTTAGAATTTTTAAAATTTTATTTTCTACTTGATTATAAGAGACATCATTCATTAAACAATTATTTAAAGTATAGTTTTGAGTCTGGGAAATTAAACTTTCATAGCTTTCAGATGATCTTACTAAATAACAATGATCAAATATCTCAGGAAAATAAATTTTATCATTAGTAGGACCAAAAAGACCTATTGTAGGAGTTTTACTTAAAGCCGCCATATGCATCATTGCTGAGTCGTTTCCTATGAATATTCTTGATTTTTGTAATAAACCATAATCATTCAATATGTGTTGTTTGCCACATCGATTAATCACTTTGCTTCCAAAATTCGATTGAAAAATATTAAATCGTGCACTCTCAGCTTCACTTCCTAATATATAAATTTTAGCGATACCATGATTAAATAAACTATCACAAATTTTTAAATAAGACTCGGTTGGCCATTCTTTTGGGGGCCAGTTAGCAAATGGAGCCACACAAGCATAATTAGAACTTGGGAAAATATTTCTGACACGATCTGTAATAATTTTAAAATCTCTTTTTTTATCCGTATCAAATGATTCATGGATTTGTGAATAGATATTTTTTTTCTTATTCATTTTAAAAATGTTTCTTTTTTTGGTTCTTAAGAAATATGAAATTAGTGAAGATCTAAAGTCAATTATTTCATCAAATTTTAGAGGTGAAAGCTTTTTATAGAGTTTCCACCAGTGAAGATTATATTTTTCTTTCTTTAAAATAATTCTCTTTTTGATCATACTATAATCATCGTATAAGGGTAAAGGAAGTTCTCCAGATACTAGAGTAATTTCAATTTCTTTTTTATTTTTTCGTATATACTTGTTTAATACTTGTAAATTGATCAAAGAGTCACCAATTCTATTAGAGGAAATAAAAAGTAAATGCATTATAAAGAATATAGATAATATATTAGATGAAAATTGAAACACCAAATCCAATTAAAATTCTGATTTATGGAGAAGAAAGAATTGATTTTATTCAAAACATTATAACTAACGATATCTTGAATGAAACCAAAAGTCTTTATAGTTATATCCTAACCCCTCAGGGTAAAATATTATTTGAAATTCAAATTAACTTAATGAACGATTGTTTAGAGATAATTTGTTCTAATGACCAATCAGATTTACTCTCATATCTTGAAAAATACGCAAAACTCTCAGATATTTCTTTACAAAAATTTCAATTAGATAAAGCTAATTTTGGAGAAAGTTACTTCCTTGATTCCTTGAAAATGGGAAAGATAGATACAAATTTTCTCCCACATTCCACTTTAAATCCATCAGAAGTGCACGATGAATATATAAATTATCAAAAAGGGTGCTTTGTGGGCCAAGAGGTTGTGTCACGTATCAAACACAGACAACTGCAAAAAAAAAATATCCTCATTTTTGAAAAAAATAATCAAAATGCCTTGAATTTACCTGATGATTTTGAACTATTAATTGAATTTAAAAATTTTTTAGTTTTAAGATTGCCGAAAAATATCGAATATTTAAATTTTGAAAGTGAATTAGGTTTAAGAAAAATTTAGTTATTTTTAAAGTAATTTGAATAATAAGTAGATATGTTACTTAAATCAACTCTTTCTTGCTTCATTGTATCTCTATCTCTAACAGTCACGGATTGGTTTTCTAATGTTTCAAAATCAATAGTAATGCACATTGGGGTACCTATTTCATCATGACGACGATAATTTTTTCCAATATTTCCAGAATTTTCAATCATGACTCTTCCGAGACCCAGAGATTGTAGTTCACTTTTGATTTTATTTGCTAAATTGACTAAGTCTAAGTTATTTCTTTTAAGTGGTATTACTGCTGCTTTGATTGGTGACAAATGTGATTTTAATTTCAAAACAGTACGATTATTTTCATCTTCTTGAGTATAAGCTTCATTTAAAACAGCAAGAACACCTCTTTCTACTCCTGCCGAAGGTTCAATAACAAAGGGTATGTACCATTTTTTGGACTCAAGATCTTGAATAGCTAGCTTAGTTGTTGATCTCTTATTTGGAGTTACTTTGGCATTAATTTCATAATCTTCTTGGTTTTTAGTATGAGAACCTAAGTCAAAATCTGTTCTATTAGCAACACCCTCAAGCTCTTCTAGGCCATGAGGAAACTCATACATAATGTCAAAAGTAGCTTTGGAGTAGTGCGATAACTCCTCTTTTTCAACCTCCAATAATTTTAATTTATCAGAGCTGACGCCTTGTTCAGACCACCATTTTAATCTCTGATCGACCCAATATTTATGCCAATCTTCATCAGAGCCTGGTTTTACAAAAAACTCTAACTCCATTTGTTCAAATTCTCTAACACGGAAGATAAAATTCCTTGGGGTAATTTCATTTCTAAAAGATTTTCCAATTTGAGCAATTCCAAAAGGAGGGGTTCTACTAGTTGAGTCAATAATATTTTTAAAATTTACAAAAATTTGTTGAGCTGTTTCAGGTCGTAAATAGGCAAAAGAACTTCCATCGTCCACAGGACCAATGGCTGTTTTAAACATTAAATTAAATGCTCTTGCCTCTGTTAAATCTTTAGTTTTACATTTTGACAATGAGCCTCCTTTAGGGCACTCACTTGACTCAAGTTGGTCAGCTCGAAATCTTGCTTTACAAACTCTACAATCAACTAATGGATCAGAAAAAGTATCCTCATGACCTGAATATTTGAGAACAGTAGGAGAAGTAAGGATTGTTGAATCTAGGCCCTCAATATCATCTCTTTCATATACAATGGATTTCCACCAAGAGTTTTTAAGATTCATTTTTAGCTCTACGCCCATAGGGCCAAAATCATATAGGCCCTTCATGCCGCCATAAACATCATTAGAAGGAAAAATAAATCCTCTCCTTTTACATAGAGAGACTAAATCTTCCATATTTTTTGCAGTCATAATGTAAAACTAAAGTCCATATTTATTAAACATTAACTCTTCTTTAGCTTTAGTTATTAACTCATCTGATGAAGAAGAAAAAATCCCTAATCCAAGTTTCTGCTTAAGAGATTTGGGTTGTTTGATTTTTTTAATTTTTACCTTTTCACCAAATTTTTTTTTAAAAAAAGAACTTTCAGAAGAAATACCATCAATCAGACCTAGCGATTTAGCCTCTTCTGATAACCAAAAAGTTCCTGAAAAAATCTGTTTAAAATCTTTTTCTTTAATTTTTTTGCCTCGTCGTGAACTAACCCAATTTATAAAATTTTGATGAATTTTTTTCTGTAAATCTTTGAGTTTTATCTCATCTTTTTTATTAACTTTAAGAAAAGGATCTAAAAAACTTTTGTTTTCTCCTGCTGTAAATATCCTTCTTTCCACTCCAATTTTTTTGATAAGTTCAGTAAAACCGAATCCACCAGATATAACCCCAATTGATCCTATAATCGAATTAACATCAGCATAAATTTCATCTGCAGAACATGCTAGCCAGTATCCCCCCGATGCTGCAACGTCTTCTACAAAACAATAACATTTAATATTTTTCTTTTCAGTGATCTCTCTAATTTTTTGTCCAATGAGAGAAGATTGAACAGGAGATCCTCCAGGTGAATTAATCACTATAGAGAGGGCATCAAATTTCATTTTGTTAATTTTTCCAAATAATCCATGGAGGTTATCCATGTTTAAAGGTGCCCTGCCCCCAGAAGCAATCATCCCTTTTAAATCAATTGATATTACGTTCTTAGAATTTGAAAACATTATTTAAACCAATCTTCTACTTGCTTTGAATACTTTGATGAATTTGAATGAATAATAATTTCATTTTTAGTTTTTTCTACATAATTCTCATTTTTCTTTAATGATATTAAGACATTTTTTGGTTTAGTGTCTTTAAACGATAAAATAGGTGTAATTTCAACTATTACATTAAACAGTCTAAAAATTCCAAGCATAAAATCAACATTTTCAAAACGATTAATAATCAAAGCTCTTCCCTTGTCATTAGTGTAAATAATTAAATTTTTAAACCATATTTCACATTTTTCTTTTGAAATATACTTTGCATTATTAATTGAGTCATTTTTAGATTTAATTATTTGATTTTCAAAAAAAAAGGGAGGATTGGACAGAACTAAATCAAAGTAGTTCACATATTTTTTATTTAAAAAACAAACATCTTCATACTTAAATTCAACATTGTTAAATTTGTTTTCCATTTTACTTTTTTGAGATAATTCTAAATGAAGTTTGTTGTTTTCAAGACCAACTATTTCTGCTTTTGAAAATCTATATGCTAAAATTAATGAAATCGGACCACACCCCGATCCTAAATCTAAAATAGATTTATCCTTATTACTAGCCTGTGAAGCTAAAATTATTGGCTCAATTCCACTACGATAACCAAGTTTAGGCTGAAAGTAGACAATTTTACCATCTAGCAAATGATCTTTGGTGTATAAACTCATAAGAAATGAACAAAATATACTTTAACAAAAATATACAACTAATTCATAAAGAGATTCAAGGAAAGTTAAATAAAACAAATAAAATAATTGATACTTATTTGAATAGTGAAATTCCAATAATCCCAAAACTAGGAAAATATTTTTTTAGAAAAAAAGGCAAGCAACTTAGACCTGTAATGTGTCTTCTATCAAGTAAAATGATAAATAAAAATTACTCGAAATTAAAAACTGACATTTATATGTCAGCAGCATTAGAATTTATACATGCAGCTACCTTATTGCATGATGATGTTATTGACAAAGGCACAATAAGAAGAGGTCAAAAAAGCATTAATGAGATTTGGAGTAATAAATTTAGCGTTTTACTTGGAGATTTTATGTTTTCTAAATCATTTCAACTTATGACTAAGGGGAAGTCTTTAAAAGCTATGGGACATTTATCTGAAGTTAGTAGTAAGATTTCTGAGGGAGAATTTTTACAATTATCAAATGAAAACAATGTCAACTTAAAATCCATTGATTATATTAAAATTATCACATTAAAAACTGCTGAACTTTTTGGTGCGTCGATGAAAATTCCAGCAGTTCTTACAGGAAAGAAAAATCAAGAAATTTATAATCTTTATAAATTAGGAATAAACTTTGGAATTATTTTTCAGATAACAGATGATACTTTGGATTACTTTGGAGATAAAAAAACTGGTAAAGAAATTGGTAAAGATTTCATGGAGGGAAAAGTTACTCTTCCGATCATTCTTTTATTAAAGAAAGTATCAAAACTAAATGCCATAAAAATTAAAAAAGCGTTTAATAAAAATATAAGAAATCAAAAAGATTTAAATTTTATTTTAAGTCAATTACAAAAAAATGAAATTAAAATAGATTGTTTGAATTATGCAAAAAAATACCAAATAAAATCTGAAGTTATATTAAATAAATATGACAATAAGCAATCAAGACTTTTAAAAGACTTATTAGTTAGCTCTATTAAAAGACAAAATTAATCATATCTAAACTTTTTGTTTGGGAATTTATTTCTATTTACTTCTGAACTAAATCTTTTAATGGCATTTTGTATATTGGAAGATAGATTTGCATATTTCTTTACAAACTTCGGATGATACTCTGTAAACATTCCTAACATGTCTTCGGATACTAAAATCTGACCATCACAATATTCAGAGGCACCTATACCTATTGTTGGTATTTTTGATGCAAAAGTAATTTGTGTAGCAATTTCTGTAAGAATTCCCTCCAATAATAAGGAGATTGCGCCTGCTTTTTCTAAAGCTTTACAATCATTTAATATATTTTTTAAATCATCTTCTTTGCGACCATATATTTTAAATTTACTTGCAGATGAAAACTTTTGAGGTTGAAGACCAACATGAGCCATCACCGGAATATTCTTTTTTGTAAGATATTTGATGACATCTACTAATTCTGCATTTCCCTCGATTTTGACTCCGTCACATTTTGTTTGGTTAAAAATCTGTATAGTTCTTTTAATAATTTTTTCCTCAGAAAACTTTTTTGAATATGGAAGATCAAAAAATACTAAAGATTTATTAGAGGCTTTTTTAACTGCAGAAGCATGTCTAATCATGATTTCATCAGTTATTTCTCTTGTATTATCCATCCCATAAAGGACCATTCCCATCGAGTCACCAACAAGTATTACATCAACCAAACCGTCGATAATTTTTGTAAAATTATAACTATAGGAAGTTAAACAAATAATTTTCTTTTTGTTTTTTTTGTTAAATACTGATTTAATCTGTTTCTTCATGCAAGGTGCACCTAAAAGTATCAGAATTATAAAAGACTTTCCAAAAAAAGGTATCGCTTTTTATGATATTGCTACAATTCTAGCTAACCCAAAAGAGTTCAATAAAATTGTAAACAAGATGACAAGCGAGGTAAAAAAAATGAGAGCAAACACTATAGTAGGAATTGACTCTCGAGGTTTTATTTTTGCAGCTGCTGTGGCTTATAAACTAAAACTTAAGCTAGTTATGATTAGAAAAAAAGGAAAGTTACCAGGAAAAACATTTTGTACTAGTTACAAACTTGAATATGGAAAAAATCAATTAGAAATACAAAAAGGTATGCTTCAAGAAAAAGATAAAGTGGCAATAATAGATGATATTTTTGCTACTAGCGGCACCATTCAAGCCTCACTTAAGCTAATTAAGAAAACAAAAGCAAAGATACTAGGAGTTATAATCTTATTAGAGTTGGCTTTTCTAAATGGCAGATCTAAGATGAAAGATAAATTAGTCAGCCTTTATAGCGTTAATACTTAGAATATTCTTTTTCTTCAACTATTATTGAGTCAGTTAATAGATTAATTTCTTTTTTTATTTGTGCACGAATATCATTTTTGAAATGAACATCTCTAGATAATTCAATAAATTTTTCTCCGAAATCTTTATTGGCTTCGCACTCTCTTTTATAATTTTCTATATCCCATAACTCCTCATTAATTAATTGAAGTTTATTAATATTTTTATTCAAAGACTCTTGATCTTTGACGTTAATATTTGAAGCTTGGTTATTAAGAAAATTTAACTCATTCTTAATATTGGTAAGTTTTTCTGAATCCTGGATTTTTTGGGTTTTTATATTTAAGATTGTAATTTTATCGAAAAGTTCTCCTACAGAAATCTCAGCTAATATTTTCATTTAATTATTTCTCCCATAAATATCAGAATATCTTTTAATATCACTCTCAAGAAATTTAGTCCCTGTTTGAACTTCAATAATCACAAGCTTTTTTTTTTGCACTTTCATTTAAAACCCTATGTTTAGCTTTTTTGGGAATAAATATATTTTCGTTTTCAGATTTATAATAAGTACGATTGTTGATAATTACTGTGGCTTTACCCTCAATTATTATCCAATGTTCTGAGCGATAATTATGAGATTGATATGAGAGTACTCCTTCAGGTAGTACGGTGATTTTTTTTAGAAGAAAATCTTTGGATTTAGCCAATACGGTATATGTGCCCCATGGGCGTTTGACTAATTTATTCATGAAAACATTCTCTTTTTTTCTTCTACTGACATTAAGTTCATCAATAATGCACAAATAATCATATTACTCAATAGTGAACTACCTCCATAAGACATAAAAGGTAGCGCTACTCCAACCACAGGAAGTAGTCCAATAGTCATTGAAACATTAATCAAAAATTCAAAGAATATTTTAAATGATAAAACAAATAAAATAATTTTATTAAACACTTGGGTTAATTTGAAAGTTTTAAAAATAGGTATAAGAAAAAATATTAAAAAAATTGAAATTAATATTAGCGATCCTGTAAATCCAAATTGTTCAGAAAAAATAGCAAAAACAAAATCAGTTTCTTTTTCAGGCAGAAAATCCAAACTACTTTGAGAACCCTCAAGAAAGCCATTTCCATTTAAACCTCCAGATCCGATTGCTATTTTTGATTGAATAATATGATAACCTTTGCCCAAGGGGTCTAAATCAGGATTTAAAAAAATCATAACTCTATTTTGTTGATAGGGTTTTAATAAAGTCCACAAAAATGGACTTGCTAGAGCAATTAATAATAGAGAAAGTATTGGGTAAATTAATTTTATTCCTGCATAGAAAATGGCGACTAGACCCAGAATTAAGATGATTAAAGCAGTTCCAAGATCTGGCTGTACAGCCACCAATAAAAACAATGCTATAGATATCAATAAAGGGATGATTGATCTTATTAACCCAATGGTTTTTTGAGCATTTAATTTATGAAAATATTTAGCCATAAATATAACTAAAGAAATTTTTGCAAATTCAGATACTTGTAAATTAAAACCACCTACTCTTATCCATCTTTTGGCCCCCATACCCGTGTAACCAAAAAAAAGAGTAATTAGTAGTCCTAACATAACAATTATGAGTATTAATTCTGTAATATTAAAAATAAATTTTGGCTGGAGTAACAAAATAAAAAATACGATAGGTAAAAAAATAATAAATCTTATCATTTGATTAATAGCCCAAGGTTCAAGATTGCCCCCCGCTGCAGAATATAGGTTAATTTCACCTACCCAAAAAATTATCAATAAAAGAAAAAAATAAATCCAGTTGATATTTAGTAATGATTTAAAATCTTTAAACATTTTCTTGATAAGCAAAGTTTAAAACTTTATGCGCTATGGGAGCCGCAACCGC
>JBJKYU010000012.1:0-15992 GCA_045560885.1 Alphaproteobacteria bacterium | reverse complement strand
ACGTTTGTGCTTATTTCATTTTCACCCATACCCTCAAGATCTCGAACTATCTTTGAAATAAGTTTTTCTTTGGTATCTATATCAACAGGTCTTTTTCTAAGCGCTAAATCTACAGATTTTGTAATTTTGTCTCTATCGAAAATGGATTTTTCACCATTTTTTTTTACTACAAGAAATTCTCTAAACTGAACTCTTTCAAAGGTGGTGAATCTTTCTTTGCGCTCACAACCACAAATTCTTCTTCTTCTAATTACACCCCCGTCTTCTGTAGGGCGAGAGTCTAAAACCGAGGTCTCTTTCTCTTTACAGAAGGGGCATTTCATGAATATTAATGGTTATATATTGGATATTTAGAGCACAAATCTTCTACTTCTTTTTTAATAGAAGTTTCAATCATTGAAATATCCGAGTTTGAAGAAGATAGAGTGTTAATAATTGTAGATATCTTTTCTCCAATAAATCTGAACTCATCCTCTTTGAAACCTCTTGTGGTAGCGGCAGGAGAACCTAGTCTTATTCCTGAGGTAATTGTTGGAGGATTGGGGTCATTAGCTACACCATTTTTATTACAAGTCATTCCCGCCCTCTCTAAACTTTCTTCAGCATCTTTTCCTGTCACATTTTTTGATCTCAAATCAACTAGGACCATATGAGAGTCTGTACCACCGGTGACAATATCGATACCATTAGACATTAAAACTTCACCTAGAACAGAGGCATTCTTTTTAACTTGCTGGATATATTGTTTGAACTCTGGTTGAAGCGCTTCACCAAAAGCAACAGCTTTAGCTGCGATTACGTGCATCAAAGGACCTCCTTGAAGGCCCGGAAAAACTGAACTATTAAATTTTTTACCTAAGTCAAGATCATTAGATAAGATCATCCCGCCACGTGGACCTCTAATAGTTTTATGAGTTGTAGAAGTTACAACATGAGCATGTGGAACTGGATCAGGATATTCTTTGGCTGCAACTAGTCCTGAGTAGTGAGCCATATCCACTAATAAATATGCTTCAACTTTATCAGCTATTTCTCTAAAACGTTTGAAATCGATATTTCTTGGGTAAGCCGAACCACCAGCAATAATTAAAGCAGGTTTATGCTCAACAGCTAGTTTTTCTACTTCATCATAGTCAATAAGAGAAGTAGATGGATCGATACCGTATTGGATTGCATTGAAATATTTTCCTGATTGATTAGGACGGGAGCCATGAGTTAAGTGGCCACCCGCATCTAAAGACATACCTAGGATTGTATCTCCAGGTTTAATAAGAGCTAAAAAAACTGCCTGATTAGCTTGAGCGCCAGAGTGCGGTTGAACATTTGCATAAGCGCATCCGTAGACTTGTTTTAATCTTTCGATAGCAAGGTTCTCAGCTATATCCACAAATTCACAACCACCGTAATATCTTTTCGCACTATATCCTTCTGCATACTTATTTGTCATAATTGATCCTTGAGCTTCAAGCACAGCTTTCGAAACAATATTTTCTGATGCTATTAGTTCGATTTGATTTTGTTGTCGACTAAGCTCTTGGGAAATTGAGTTAAATAAGTCTTTATCAGCTTGTTCTAAGCTATTAGAAAAAAAATGTGCATTTAGTGTCATAACTGTTCTACTCTCCTTGTATGTCTTCCTTCTTCAAATTCTGTATCGAAATAGGCATCGAGCATAGCAAAAATTTTCTTTTTTACAAAAGGTCTTCCTTGCAAACAAATTACATTAGAGTCATTGTGTTTCCTCGTCATTCTTGCAGAATTAACGTTATGGCACAAGGAGGCCCGAATATGTTTATGCCTATTTGCACTTATGCTTACTCCTATACCTGATCCACAGATCAGTATACCCATTGAGGATTTATTGACCTTTTTGCATAATTTTTTTGCAAATTTTGGATAATTAACAGATTTTTCGGAATTTGTGCCTAAATCTTGAAAATTAATTCCTTTTTTGGAGAGAAATTCTTTAACGATAACCTGTTTTAAAGGGTATCCAGCATGATCGGATGCTATATATACTTTTTTAATTTTTTTGAATAATTTCACTACGATTAAATGGTAAATTAATATTCAAATTATTCAATACTCGCAATACCACCTTTTCCATGAAATTAGAGAATGCTTTTTGTAAGCTCTGGTCATTTTTTAGTATGGTTAATAACTCATCATTAGAGTTTGTATTTATCAAAAAACCATCGCCCAGAACCTTTTTAATAACATTGTCGTTTAAGTCGGGCTGATAACCAGAAGATTTTAAAATTTCTAATTCTAATTGAATTAAGTCGACCAAATAATTTGAATTATTATTCATTGAAATAAGCAAACTTTGATAAGTATTCAATATTTCAGACTGAATATCCTCTAGGAAAAGAAGTTTATTGATTAAGAAACAGATATAATCGATAACCTTCAGTCTATATTTATCAAATAAAAACCAATTGTATGATTGAATTAAATTAGAATTTAAACAAGAGTTTTCTTTGTTAAATTCTATTTCTGATATTAAGCCTTTAACAAAATCAGTATTTTTTTTTTTCGATTTACCACCAAAGACAATTAAACTTTTCTTTCCATATTCACATGAGAACACAGAAATCAATAAATGATTTTCTTTGTAATTATCAACTTTAGTTATAATAGCGGGAGTTTTAAACAAAGCAGAACTATTTTGAGTCTATCAGTTTAATCATTTTTTTAGCGGCAGCTATTTCTGCTTTTTGTTTTGAAATACCTTCACCTTCAACAGTTAAATCATTTATTTTTAATTCAACCAAAAATTTTGGTTTATGTTTTGTTCCAAGCTCATCGATTAATTTATATTGAGGAATCTTTTTATTTTTCTTTTGGCTATACTCTTGAATAAAAGTTTTTGGATCTTTGAGAGGTAGAGTATTTAGCTCATCATTCCAAAGAAGATAAATAAATTCTTTTGTAAAATTGAGATCTTTATTAATGTATATAAAACCAATTAATGACTCTAAAGCGTCTGCATAAATTGAATTTTTACTGGATTGAGGATCTAATTGGTGTTTAAAAATTTCTATTAGATCATGTTTTTTAAAAATTTTGGCGAGCATACTTGTATTTACAAGATGTATAAATCTTCTAGAAATTTCATCTAAAGAGCTATTAGAAAAATTATTAATCAAGTACTCTGAAATCACTAGTCCGAGAACACGATCACCTAAAAATTCATATTTCTGAAATGGCTTATTTGAATTCTTTTGACGTTTGTCGTAGCTATCATGTTTTAGGCTAGTCTGATAACCCTTTATGCTTTTAATAATTTTAAAAATATCTGTCTTATTCAAATCTATTTAACTGCATTAAATAATCTATCATACCTTATGTGTAATGGCAGGGTCCAAAATCTACTTAGGCTAAAATCAGTGTCTACTGAAAACCAGATAAACCATACTTTTCCAATGATATTTTCTTTTGGAACAAAACCTACTCCACTCATAACACGACTATCTGAGGAATTATCACGATTATCACCCATGAAGAAAAATTTATTTTTTGGTATTTTATACTCTGGGGTGAAATCAAGAGGTCCGCTATCAGTTAAATTCAAAATTTTGTAATCACTTTCAACAAGTTGATTGATGTTGGCTTGGTATTGATCGTCAAAAAATAAACCATCATCACTTTGTTCGATAACTTTAAAATTATCTGAGCCTACTTTTTTTAAATAAATTAAGCCATCAACAACTTTAATTGTTTCGCCAGGTAAACCCACTAATCTTTTTACATAGTTAATATTTTCTTGGCCGGGCAATTTAAAAACGATGATGTCTCCTCTACTTGGGTTCTTTTCCATAATTTTTCCTGAAAATGGAGCTAACCCAAATGGAAATGAATATCTTGAATAACCATAATCCCATTTAGAGACAAATAAAAAATCACCAACTAGTAAGTTTGGCTTCATTGAGCCAGAGGGTATTTTAAAAGGCTCAATCGCAAAAGTTCGAATGACTCCAGCAATCAATAAAGCCCAAAGCAAAGCCTTGATATTATTAACAAATGATGATTTAAGTTTTTTCAATTATAACCGACGCAATCGAATATTTATTCGTATCAGATAAGCTAACATGAATAAGAAAATTGCCAAATTTTTCTTTCATATATTCTTTTAATTTATTTTTTGGAAAAATCTCAGGCTTACCCATTTTATCTCTTTGGACAGATATATCTTTTGGAAAGCATGGCGCCCTAAATCCTAATCCCAATGATTTAGAAAATGCTTCTTTTATAGCAAAATTATTTGATAATATTTTTGGTGTTATTGTATCGATTTTGTCCAAAGCGAAATATTTATTAATGAATGTATTGTTAAATTTTTGATAGATAGTTGAAACTCTCTTTATTTCTATTAAATCAATACCGTGTCCAATAATCATGTTAAATAATTCTTTGAAATTTTTTTATAGTTTCATGCAGTGATAAAAAAATAGACTCCGAAATAATGAAATGTCCAATATGGACAGTATCTATTTTTTTTCTATTTTTAATAAACTTAATATTTGAGAAATTTAAACCATGGCCAATATTAACTTTTAAATTCATACTATATGCGTAATTAATCATGCTATTGATTTTCTCTTTATCTTTATTACTAATTTTAATTTTATCCAGAGATCCTGTGTGAAGTTCAACTGTTTGAAATTGTAATTTTTTTGCTAAATCAATTGCTTTTTTATTAGGATTAATAAAAGCACTAAGTTCAATATCATTAGAATGGCAGATAGATAAGAGTGATTTTAGTTTATTTTTTGAAATTTTTTCTAGGTTTAGCCCACCTTCAGTAGTGATTTCATTACGTTTCTCTGGAACTAAACAAATAAATTTTGGTTTTATTTTTTTTGAAATTAAAATCATTTCATCAGTTAAGGCCATTTCTAAATTAATTGGTAATCTCGAGTGTTTTTTTAATAATTTAAGATCACTATCATTAATATGTCTTCTATCTTCTCTTAAATGAACAGTTAAAGTATCAACTTTAACTTTTTCACAAACCTTTAAAGCTCTTAAAATGCTAGGATTATCTTGACCTCTGGCATTTCTCAGAGTCGCAATATGATCTATATTTACACCTAATTTCATTAGTATGTTAATGACTGCCTTTTTACCTTTTCAACTTGACTAAGAGTTTTCATTTCAGCCAAGAGAAATTTTAATTTCTCAGAGTCTTCAATTTTTATATCTATGAGAAAGGTATAATTTTTTTTTGATCTTTCAGCAATTCTTATGTTTTCTATATTAATTTGGTGTTTATCAAAGATGGAGGTAATACTGAACAAAGCTCCAGGCTGATTTTTTATAATGATTTCTATTCTTGTACTAAAATCTTTGTTTAAATTGCCATTACCCCAATTAGACCTATAAAAGTTGTCTTTATGATAATAACCTAAACTATCACATATTGTATTGTGAACTACTAAGCCTCTTCCGTAAGACATTACAGAAATAATATTATCTCCATTTATTGGAGAACAGCATGTAGCGTAATTAACTGCAATTCCATTTTCATATTTACTTACATTTATTCTAGGATTGGGTTCTTTAGTAAATAGCTTTTTAACAAAACTATTTTCTAAATCTTTAAATAAATCATTTAAATCTTTACGAGACAAAAATCCACGACCCACATTTTCAAAAAGTTTGTTTTGATATTTGAAATCAGTATGACTTAATATTTTTGCATAAAGATTATCAGTTTCATTGATGTTTTTTAATTTGGCTAAATATTTTAAAATATCTTTACCAAGTTTTTCAAACTCTCTTCTTCTTTTTGATCTAAAAAAGTGTCTAATCTTTTCTCGGACTTTCTCCTTTTTTACAAACCTAATCCATAAAGGAGAGATGGTAGTTTTATCATTTAATACGATTTCAACTTGGTCACCACTTGAAAGTTTAGTTTTAAGTGGCACATCTTGCCCATTAACTTTAGCGCCAGAGCATCGGTCACCAATATCTGTATGAATAGTATAAGCAAAATCTACAGGGGTTGAGTCTACGGGTAACGTGTATAATTCCCCTTTAGGAGAAAAAACATAGATTTGTTCATCAAAAAATTGTTGGGAAGTTTTATTTAAAATCAAGTGTTGTTCATTTTTTTCTTCAACATAATTTACTGCATCTCTTAACCATGCATACATATTTTGGTCATTTTCATCTTTGTTTAAGTATTTATACCTCCAGTGAGCAGCGATACCATTTTCAGCAATCATGTGCATAGCTCTGGATCTAATTTGAATTTCAAATACTTTATTATTAAAAATAATATCAGTATGAATCGATCGATAGCCATTTGGTTTGGGGTTTGAAATATAATCTTTAGTTCTCCCTACTTTAGCTGAAAAATTACGATGTATTATTCCTAAGACTTTATAACAATCTCTTGTTGATTTAGTAATAATTCGAACAGCAGCAAGGTCAGAGATAGAATTAAGATCTGAATTTCTTTTATTAATTTTTTTCCAAATTGAATATGGTGCTTTTTTTCTATAGTGAATTTCTACTTGTAAATTCTCCTTAAAAATAAAACTATTGATAATATTTTCTAATTCGCGAAAAGAACTCTCTAAATTTTGAAATGTGTTATCAATCTTATCATTAATTCGATTATAGATATCGGGATGAAGATTCTTAAAAGATATGTTTTCTAAAATAGATTTCCAGTTTTCAAAACCCAATCTTTCCGCCAAGGGTGCGTATATTAAGAGGGTCTCATTACTTACTCTTTTCCTTTTTTCAACATCTTTAAAAAAATGAATAGTTTTTATGTTATGCAATCGATCAGCTAATTTAATAATTAAGACTCTGATATCCTTAGCTGTTGAAATTAATAATTTTCGAAAATTTTCTGCTTCTTTTTCTGATCGTGTAATTTTTTTTTCCTCTAAAAAATCAATTTTCGTTAAACCATCAACTAAACTGGCTATAGACTTTCCGAAAATTTCATTCAGTTGTTCTTTAGAATATTCCGTATCTTCAATTACATCGTGCAGTAAGCCTGTAATAACAGTTTCAGTATCAAGCTTTAATTCAATTAATGATTTGCAAACCTCGTAAGGGTGAACAATATATGGATCGCCAGAGGCGCGAAACTGATCTTTATGAGAGGTCTCAGCTACTTCAATCGCCTTAACAAAAAGCTTTTCATTAAAATTTTTGTCATAGGACTGGAGTGCTGATTTAAAATCAGAGAAACTCTCACTAAAATAGCTTGATTGAAACATCAGCTATTAAAATAAACTAAAAAAAGACTTTAATCTTCAAGAAGATGATCTTCGTTTTCTTCTTCTTTTTCCTGAACAAGTTGGTAGCTCTTAATAATATCTTCTTTGACATCATTAACGCTAATCTTTTCATCAGCAATCTCTCTAAGTGCGATTACTGTGCTTTTGTCATTATCTAGTGGTACTTGAGCTTCATTTCCTGCATTGAGGACTTTTGCTCTATGTGAAGCTAATAGCACTAAGTCAAATAGGCTATCAACATTTTTAATACAATCTTCTACTGTAACTCTTGCCATGGAAGGTTTATATGAGAATGTAGGTGCAATTTCAAGAGGAATTATTATTTCCTTAATATTCGCTCTTTTTTACGACTCCACTCCCTCTGTTTGATTGATTCTCTTTTATCATAATTCTTTTTCCCGACACCCACACCAAATTTGACTTTCGCGAGACCTTTTTCATTAAAAAAGATTTCCATTGGAACCGCTGTAAATCCTTTAGTTGTAAGTAACCCCAATATTTTTTTTATTTCTCTTTTATTTAATAGAAGTTTTTTAACAGTTCTTATTTTCTTCTTTTCATCAAAATTCTTTTGCGTGGATATTATCTCAAAATTATTAATAAAAATTTCACCTTTTTTTTCATTAATAAAGCTAGATTGAATAGAAACCTTACCTTGCCTTAAAGGCTTTACTTCATTACTTTCCAAGACTAATCCTGCTATATAGATTTCTTTGATGTCATAATCAAATTTTGCTCTACGATTTAAAATAGACAATTAAATGAAATTTAAGTCTTTAAGGACTTTTCTGACTTGCTTTTTTGTCTCTGGACTCAAATCAGTTAAAGGCTCGCGTACATCTGCTTTACACTTTCCCATTAATGACAAAGCATATTTTGATGGGGTTGGGCTAGGTTCGCTAAAAAGTACTTGAGATAATGGGGCAAGTTTTAAATTAATAAGATCGAATTGTTTATAATTTTTTGTTTGCCAATAATAATGCAATTTAGAAGTTAACCTAGGTGCCACATTTGCTGTAACAGATATACATCCATGACCACCTTGAGCTAAATAACCCGCAATGGTTCCATCTTCACCAGAAATATAATTAAAATTCTTTTTCATAAAAGTTCTCATAACTAAGGGTCTGGAAAGATCATTAGATGCATCTTTAATTCCAACGATATTAGATATTTTATTAAGTTCTTTAAAACTATCATATGATAGATCAACAATTGATCTGCCTGGAATATTATAAATAATTTGTTTTAGAGGAGTGACTTTTGCAATTTTTTTGAAATGGTTAACAAGTCCTTTTTGATTGGGTTTATTATAATAAGGAGTTACAACCAAACCGTAATTAGCTCCAGACTTATAAGCATGTTTTGTAAATTCAATAGCCTCTTTAGTGGAATTGGATCCTGTTCCAGCTATAACTGGAATTTTTCTTCCAGCTACTTTAACCGCAAATTCAACAAGCTGCATATGCTCATCATGAGTAAGCGTAGGAGACTCGCCTGTAGTACCACAAACCGTAACACCCGATATCCCCTCTTTAATTTGCCATTTCAACAGTTTAGCAAAACTATCAAAATCTACCTCACCTTTGGAAAAGGGGGTAATAATAGCTGGTATAGATCCTTTAAGCATAGTTATTTATATTAGTATAATTTTCATATTTTTTATATGGCGGAGAGAGAGGGATTCGAACCCTCGGTACAACTTGCGTCGTACGGCGGTTTAGCAAACCGCTGGTTTCAGCCACTCACCCACCTCTCCGTAAGTTAATTCTCAGCTGATTATATTGTAGCGCAATATAGCTAATTAAACTTATTTGTCATTTATTTTATCACAATTAATAAAAAATTGGCTTTTGGCGTGTCTTATTTTTTTAATTTTTCTAATAAGATTTTATTTATCAGCTTAGGGTTGCCTTTGCCCTTAGTTGATTTTAAGCATTTTCCAACAAAATATCCCAAAACTCGATCTGAGCCACCTTGGAATTTTGAAATATTTTCTTCCTCACCGACCAAGGCTTCATCAATAATTTTTTCTAGTTCACTAGTATCTGAGACTTGTTCTAATCCCATCTTTTTTACAAGCTCACTTGGCTTACCTTTTCCTTCTAAAACTTGAGGTAATATTTCTTTTCCAGCTTTATTTGAGATCACATCATCTGAAATTAATTTTAATAAATCTGTAATATCTTTCGTAAATTCTAATAAACTAATTACATCTATATTTTTATCTTTGATGAAAGCAAAAATATCTCCAACCAACCAACTTGCAATATTTTTAGGAGCAACATCTGACTCATTAACCATTCGCTCAAAAAGAACAGTATTCTCTTTTTCTGCAATAATTATTTTAGAGATATCTTTATCAATTTTGTACTCATTGATATATCTGTTCATTTTCTCATGGGGAAGTTCTTCCATGCTAGGCTTAATTTGACTTATTTGCTCATCTGTAAGATTAACTGGTAATAAATCTGGATCTGGGAAATATCTATAGTCATGAGAGAATTCCTTACTTCTCATTGAACGAGTCTCACCTGTGCTAGTGTCAAACAACATAGTGTTTTGTTCTACTGAACCTCCAGCCTCCAAAACATCAATTTGCCTTTGAAACTCAAATTCAATTGCCTGTCTGATAAATTTAAAGGAATTTAAATTTTTAATTTCACATCGAGTTCCTAGTTCGCCACCTGGTTTTCTTACTGATAAATTTACATCTGCTCGGAGCGATCCCTCCTGCATATTCCCATCACAAACATCTATGTACATTAAAGTTTGTCTTAATGAGGACATATAATTCACTACGTCGTCAGCTGAGGATAAATCCGGATAGGAAACGATTTCTAGTAAAGGAGTTCCTACTCTATTTAAATCAATAAAACTAAATTTAGGATCTATATCATGGATACTTTTTCCAGCGTCTTGCTCCAGGTGAGCTCTTTCTATTCGAATTTTTTTTGCACTTCCATCAGGCTGATCTATTTCTAAATACCCCTCACTTAAAATAGGAAATTCAAATTGGCTGATCTGATATCCTTGAGGCAAGTCTGGATAAAAGTAGTTTTTTCTCTCGAAAACAGAATGTTTGTTAATAGTAAAATTTAGAGCAAATCCCGTTTTAATTGCTTTTTCGATACAGGCCCAATTTATTACCGGAAGCATACCAGGCATACCGGAGTCGATAAAATTAACATTTTCATTTGGCTCTGAACCAAATAAATTTGGGGATGATGAAAATAATTTAGAAGACGTTTTTAGTTGAGCATGAACCTCTAACCCGATTACCATCTCCCAGTTATTACTCATTAAAACTAAGCTCCTTCTCAATAAGATTTGATAATTGAAGTAGTTTTTTTTCTTGAAAGTAATTACCTATTATTTGTATTCCTAAGGGTAAGCCATTCGAACTCAAACCAGAGGGCAAAGAAATTCCTGGAAGGCCAGCTAAACTTGTTGGAACAGTAAAAACATCATTCATATACATGGCTATCGGGTCCAGCTTTTCTCCAATTTTGAATGCTTCGTTAGGTGTCGTGGGTGTTAAGATAAAATCTACTTCTTGGAAAACTCTTTGGAAATCATCTTTGATTAATCTTCTTACTTTTTGAGCTTGTCTATAATAAGCATCGTAATAACCAGCTGATAACACGTAAGTGCCAATTAAAATTCTTCTTGTAACTTCATCACCAAATCCAGAGGTACGAGAATTAAGATAGATATCATCTAAGTTGCCTCCCTCTTCTCTTACTCCATATCTAATGCCATCATATCTAGCAAGATTAGATGAAGCCTCAGCAGGCGCTATGATATAATAAGTAGACAATGCATAATCAGTAGTTTCAAAAGCAACATCTACAAACTCAACATCATATCCAGCTAGTGATTTTTTTGTATTTTCAATCTGAGCAGTTATTTCTGGGGTTACATTTTTGAGATAATCACTAGGTATCCCTATCTTAATTTTATGATCTAATTTTTTGTCAATATCTTTAAGGTAATCATCTCTTTTATGATTTGAAGATGTTGAGTCATTGAAGTCATGTTTGCTAATAGAATTCAAAATATATGCCGCATCCTCGACACTATTAGTAATGGGTCCTGCTTGATCAAGACTTGAGGCAAAAGCTACAATTCCCCATCGAGAACAAGAACCAAATGTAGGCTTTAATCCAACCAAACCACATAAACTTGCAGGTTGTCTAATTGAGCCACCAGTATCTGTGCCCATAGAGGCTACACAAGAACCTTCAGCTACAGCGGCTGCAGACCCACCAGAGGAACCTCCAGGAACAAGCTCTTCAGATGGTTTATTTTGATTCCGCCAGGGATTAACGACTGGACCAAAATGGCTAGTTTCATTAGAAGAACCCATTGCGAATTCATCACAATTATTTTTACCAATAAAAATAGCCCCATCATTCAGCAATTGTTGAGTAACAAAAGACTCGTATTGAGGAATGAAATTACTTAATATTTTTGATGATGCTGTTGTAGTAATACCTTTGGTACAAAATAAATCTTTTATACCTAAAGGGATGCCATCTAAAGGCAAATTAGTTCCAGTAGAGTATCGTTCTTGAGATGTCTCAATATTTGATTTTTGATAATCTGGATCTAAAACTAAATTATAACTATTATTTTTATTTTCTTTAGCAACCTTATGAAATTGATCAAATAATTCTTGAACGCTAATTTTCTTTTCTTTTAGAGAGTTTACTAAATTAGAAATTGACTGTCTTTTTGTCATTACTCAACAACTTTTGGTACTTTAAAAAAATTTTGTGCTCGCTCGGGTGCGTTTTTTAAAACCTCTTCAGTGGTATTATTTTTCTCAATATCATCATTTCTAATAGAGACTGTAGTTTCTGTCACATTGTGGAGAGGTTTTACATTAGAAGTTTCAATTTTTTTTAAATTATCGACCCACTGAATGATATCTTCCAAAGATTTAGAATAAAATTCCTCTTTTTCAGATGGTAATTTTAGCTTTGCTAAATAAGAAATTCTTTTAATATCAATATCACTCATAATGGTGGTCGATACTATATCAGATTTTTTAGTAAGCAATATTTATAGCAAAAAATTTCTTAGCATTGACTATGGCACAAAATATATTGGAACAGCTATAAGCGATCAAACCAATATTATCTCCATTCCTTATAGAACGCTTGATAAGAAATCTTTAATGGATGAAATTATTGAAATCATCGAAAAAGAAAATATTTATGGGGTTATCATTGGGATGCCCTATCATCTTGATGGTTCAGAGTCTGAGATGAGCGAACAAGTAAAAAAATTTGCACTAGAATTATCGGAGATCATTAAAAATCCAATTTTATTATTGGATGAACGACTTTCAAGTAAGGGCTATAAAACTGAAAAAAAAGACCATTTGACAACAATTCATGAAAAAAGTGCTTGTTTAATACTTGATGATTTCTTGAGTTTGTATAAAAACTCCCCTAGTGGTATCTAGAAAAATCACTTCTGTAGATGACCTGTCCTTAAAGGAAATCTCCTCTATTGTAAACAAAGCTCTTAATTTTCAAAAATCAATAAAACAAAAAAAAACGAATAAACCAAAAAACATATTTAATTTATTTTTAGAAGCTTCAACAAGAACAACGATAAGCTTTGAATTAGCTGCAAAAAAATTAGGTCATAATGTAATTAATGTAAATTTTGAAAAAAGCTCTCTTTCCAAAGGAGAAACTTTTAATGACACTATGGATACACTTATAAGCATGAAACCAGATGCTTTAATTATAAGAGACAAAAATAATTTTTCCCCTCATGAGATATTTCAAAAACATAAAATCCCAATTCTTAATGCTGGAGATGGAACAAATGAACATCCAACACAAGCTCTGCTAGATTTATGTGTAATTAAATCAATATTTAAAAATAAAAAAATTAAAATTGGAATTTGTGGAGACATAAAACATAGTAGAGTTGCTCATTCTAACATCAAACTTCTTTCAAAATTAAATCATGAAATTCATATTATTGCCCCAAACTATTTTTTAGATAAAGCTGAACTCACAAAAATTAATAAGAAATTAGTATTTCACAAAAGCCTTTCTAAACTACCTAAATTAGATGTCATTATGATGCTAAGAGTACAAAAAGAGAGAATTAGTAAAAATGCTAAAAGTTATATGAATTCTTTTAAAAAAGATTTTTGCTTAAATTCAAATCATCTTCACAATCAACCTTTCTTAATGCATCCGGGTCCTGTGAACAGAAATATAGAAATTGATAGTAAAGTTCTTGATAATTACTCTAAATCGCTAATTTTAAAGCAAGTAGATATGGGCGTCTATTTAAGAATGGCTTGCCTTGAATTTATATTAAAATGATAATTTCATTTTTAATTTCCTATTTATTAGGATCTATTCCCTTTGGAAAAATTGTCACGAAGCTTCTAACTGGAAAGGATATCACTAAAACCGGTTCTCAAAACATTGGAGCAACCAATGTATACAGAAGTGTATCTAAAAAAGCTGGTTTATCAGTATTAATCTTAGATGGAATTAAACCAATAATAGCTTTAGTCATAATTTCTTATTTTTTTAATGATTTTTATCAAAATTATAAATTTCTTTATTTCTTCATAACTATTGTTGGTCATATTTTTCCTATTTGGCTAATGTTTAAAGGCGGCAAAGGTGTTGCTTGTTTTTTTGGAGGCTTTTTGATGATCTCACCAATCCCTACTTTGATTTCGATGGCAGTTTGGATGGTAACTGTAAAAATAACAAAAATTTCTTCTCTTGGTGCTTTGCTATCAATATTTCTTTTGACAAGTTATCAAATAGTTTCTAATTATGGCACTTTAAACAAGGGAACAATATTCGCTATCATGCTTTTAATATTTTGGAAGCATAGCGAAAATATAAAAAGACTCATACAAGGCAAAGAAAATAAGATTAATTTATAAATGAACTTACTAGTTGTTGAATCTCCCGCAAAAGCAAAAACTATTAATAAGTACCTAGGAAGTGACTTTGAAGTAATAGCCACTGTCGGACACTTTAGAGATTTAGCAAAAAAAGATGGTGTTCAAGTCAGTGAGGATCAAAATGACATTACTTTAAACTGGGAAACAACTTCAGCTGGTTTAAAGATGATTGACACTATTGAAAAAAAAGCTTCGGGATATGAACAGATTTATCTAGCAACAGATCCTGATCGTGAGGGAGAAGCCATTACATGGCATTTAATTAAATCTTTAGAAAAAACAGTAGACAATAATAAGTTTAAAAGAATTACTTTTAATGAAATTACCAAAAATGCAGTTATCAATAGTTTTGAAAAAGCTAGAAGTGTTGATGAGCATTTAGTATCCGCTTATCTAGCTAGACGCTCATTAGATTACTTAGCGGGGTATAACCTCTCACCAGTTCTATGGAGAAAAATGCCTGGGAGTCGATCTGCAGGAAGAGTTCAATCGGTGGCCGTTAGATTAATTTATGAGCGAGAAATTGAAATTGAGCAATTTGAACCCGAAAAATTCTATAAAATTGGTATACAGGGAAAGATCAAATCAGCCGATCTAGAAACAACTATCGCCTCGTTTGAGGGGGAAAAAGTAGATAAACTATTTTTTAGAGATGAAAATTTAGCCAAAAAAGCTGAGCAAATCATTTTATCAAGTAAATTCAATATTTCTAAAATTGACGAGAGAAATGTTTCACGTAAACCTAAGGCTCCTTTTAACACCTCAACACTTCAACAAACTGCAAATAGCCAACTAAATTTTAGCGCTAGTCAAACTATGACAGTTGCTCAAGGGCTATATATGGGAGTTGATATTCAAAAAGAAACTGTTGCTTTAATCACTTATATGAGAACAGACAGTATATCACTCTCTAAAGAGTCTATTGAAATAATAAGAACTAAGATAGAAAATGATTTTGGTCCTAAATACTTACCTAAAGATCCAATAGAATACAAAACTAAAAAGAAAAATGCACAAGAAGCACATGAAGCAATTAGACCAACTGATGTTAATATTCATCCTGACTCCATTAAAGATCACGTAACCGAAGATCAATTCAAATTATATGATTTAATTTGGAGAAGAACTATTTCTTCTCAAATGGCCAATGCAGAAACTAATTTAAATGCTCTAACTATTACAAATCCAGAAGAAAGTATTCAATTAAAAGCAACATTAGGAAAGCTTGTTTTTGATGGATTTAAGAAACTTTACAATTTACAAGAAGAAGGGGAAGAACAATCATTTTCTGTTTTAGATAACTTAAATGTTGGTGATGAATATTTACCAAATACTGTAGAAATCGATGAATCGTTTACTTCTCCTCCATCTCGATTTACAGATGCAAGTTTAGTAAAAAAATTAGAGGAGTTGGATATAGGTCGTCCTTCTACCTATGCTTCAATTATTCAGGTCATCCAATCCCGAGGTTATGTAATTAAAAACGGTAAATCCTTTTACTTAAATGACAGAGGCAGGGTTGTGAATGTATTTTTGGTCAATTATTTCAAAAAGTTCTTGGAGTATAAGTTTACTGCTGATATGGAACAGCAATTAGATGATGTGGCTGCGAATAAGGCGGAGTGGAAAGAATTAGTTTTAAATTTTTGGAGAGATTTTCAAAAATTTATCGACGAGGTGATGAGCAAACCTAATAGAGAAGTTATTGATGTAATTAACGATGAACTCTCTCCGGTTATCTTTAATAAAAAAGAAGATGGAATGATTACGAA
>JBJKYU010000011.1:0-16574 GCA_045560885.1 Alphaproteobacteria bacterium | reverse complement strand
AGGTCATTTTGGATTTACATTCATTTTGTTGTAAATAATCTTGAATATCGAGCATAGCTATTTTAATCAACTCGGACGCGGTACCTTGAATGGGGGCATTGATAGCTTGTCTCTCTGCAAAGGAGCGCAGCATAAAGTTTTTCGCATTAATATCTTTAATATGAGATTTTCTTCCAAAGAGATTTTCGACATATCCTAATTTTTTTGCCTTATCGACAGTGGATTTCATAAAATCATTAATGTTGGGAAATTTTTTAAAATAATTATCAATAAATAACTTCGCCTCGGCATTGCTAACCCCTAACTGTTTTGCAAGACCATACTGGCTGATGCCATAGATTATTCCAAAATTAATTATTTTGGCCATTCGGCGATCATTATCGTTAATTGATTTTTTATTGAAGACTAGCTGTCCGGTGCTTTGATGAATATCTTGGTCTTCTTGAAATGCTTTTAATAAATTGGGGTCCTCGCAAG
The DNA here is from genome assembly GCA_045560885.1 of Alphaproteobacteria bacterium. Classification (GTDB taxonomy): domain Bacteria; phylum Pseudomonadota; class Alphaproteobacteria; order HIMB59; family HIMB59; genus HIMB59. The sequence continues at coordinate 16,097 of JBJKYU010000011.1, read as the reverse complement.
CCTCACAAAGAACCCGAAGCTCAATTTGAGAATAGTCAAAACTGTATAATTCATGGTCTTTCTCAGCAATAAAAGCTGTTCTGATCTTTTTTCCTATCTCAGTTCTGATGGGGATATTTTGAAGATTAGGCTCGGAGGAGCTTAATCGTCCAGTAATTGTGGCAGCAATATTAAAGGTGCTATGAACACGATCATTGCTATCCGCATGTTCTGCGAGGGATGAAGTGTAGGTTGAAACTAGCTTAGAATATTGTCTCCACTGTAAAATATGAGAGGCAATTTCAACACCCTCAGACTCTAATTGCTCGAGTACTTTGACGTTGGTTTGAAAATCACCTGCTTTTGTTTTTTTGGTCACTTTAACATCAAGTTTTTTAAATATTTCTGTTAATTGCTTGGGGGAGCCAATATTAAATTCCTCTCCTGAAATTTTGAAAATCTTTTTTTCAATATTTTCGATTTCTTTATTTAAGTCTTTTTCGAGTTTCGTTAAAAATTTTAAATCGATTTTACATCCATTACTTTCAACTTCTTGAAGAACTAAACTAAGCTTTTTATCAATATCAAAGTATATCCAGCTATCAGAAGCTTCAGAGATTTGTTGTTGTAATGCTTCGTATAATTTATGGGTAGCGAAGGCATCATGGGCAGCATAATTCGTGGCAGCTTGTAAAGGCACTTCAGAGAAATCTTTATAATTTCTTTTAGACTCATTTTTAATGACATCTTTAAATTTTTCTTTTTCCTCACCAAAGTAGTAATAATACAAATCCTCTAAGTTGTGTTTGGTTAGACCGTTGTTAATAAAAAAAGACATTAACAATGTATCTTGAAACGAAACTGTATTTACATGAAAGCGTTTTAAAATAACACTATCGTATTTAGCATTATGAAAAATTTTTAAAATTGAAGGATCTTCACATAAAAGATTGAGTTCTTTTAAAATTTTTGTTTGATCTTTAGAAGACAATTCATTCTCTGGAGATTTAAAAGGAATATAATAAGCCTGATCTGCATTAGATAAGGAGATGCCAATAATATTCGCCTGATTTACATCGAGGCTATCTGTTTCAAGATCAATTGCGAGTGTTCTTTCAGATTGAAGACTTTGTAAATATTCGATGATCTCAGGTGTTTTGATAAGGGATTTAAATTCTATATCTTTTTTAGCGGCGTGAGGTTTGGTTTCATGAGCGTTTGATCTAATAAGCGATTTAAATTCATATTTTTTAAAAAAATCATTTAACTTTGGGGAGTCATCGAAATCTTTTAAATTTTCAATTTGAATGGGCAGTTCAAGATCATTTTTTAAAATGACCAGTTGATGACTGATTTTAGCTGACTCTTCATGATCATGAATGAGATTTTTAATACGAACATTGGAGATTTGATCTTTTTTTGCTAATAACTCTTCAAAAGTGCCGAATTCATTTATTAATTTTGCTGCTGTTTTAGGGCCGATACCAGGAACACCTGGAATATTATCAACACTATCTCCGATCAGTGCTTGAACGTCAGTTATTTTATCAGGGCCAACACCAAACTTATCCATGACTTTGGCTTCATCGATTTCTACATTTTTCATGGGGTCCATAATACGGGTATTTGCAGAAAGTAATTGAAACAAGTCCTTATCCGAACTAAAGACCGTTGTTGGAATTTTATTTTCTTCGCCATAGCGAACATAACTGGCAATAATATCATCAGCCTCAAAATCTTTTTTTTCAATAACATCTAAACCAAAAGCATCAATCGCTTCGCGAATAATTCCAAATTGAGGAATAAGATCTTCAGGTGCTTCGCTACGATTAGCTTTGTATTCGGAATACAATGTATTACGAAAAGTATTTTTACCTGCATCGAGAATAATTAAAATTTTATCATGAGGGTGTTCATCAATAAGACGTAACATCATGTTACAAAAACCATAAACAGCATTAGTGGGAATCCCTTTAGAATTATTCATAGGGGGTAGCGCATAATACGCTCTGAAAATATAACCTGATCCGTCTACAAGAATTAATCGGGACTCAGACATCTAGATAAGATAACAGAGAATAAAACGAGATACTATTCTTTAGGAGCGTGTTTATTTAAAATTCGTTGTAAAGTTCTTCTATGCATTTTTAAACGTCTTGCGGTTTCAGAAACATTACGGTTACACTGAGTAAAAACTCTTTGAATATGTTCCCAACGAATTCGATCCGCAGACATCGGATTTTCTGGTGGCGGTGGAAGTGAAGAAGCTGTAGCAGACATCAAAGATTTTTCGATATCATCAATGTTTGCTGGCTTGGTAAGATAATCATCAGCGCCTAGTTTCACTGAGGATACAGCTGTTGCGATATTGCCATAACTAGTTAACATCACGGCTCGACACTCAGGATTTTTTTCCTTAATGACTTTAATCACGTCTAATCCAGAACCGTCGCCTAGGCGAAGATCCACAATTGCATAGTTAAAATCATGTTGAGTTAAAACTTCTAATGCTTCTTTTTTATTGGCAGCAGCAGTCACAACAAAATCTTTACGTTGAAAAGAGGTAGTTAAGCGCTCACGAAAGGGCTTGTCGTCTTCAATGATAAATAGTGTTTTTTCTTTTTCGGTTGTTTGTTCTAGATCTGCCATGTCAATATTACTTCTGCTCCATTATTATTTTGTACTGAAATTTCGCCATTTAGATTTTCAATCATTTGTTTAGTTATAAACAGGCCAAGGCCCATATTTACCCCTTTTTCAGGTCGGCTAGAATAGAATGGTTTACCAAAATTAGCTATAAACTTTTTATCGAAACCCGGTCCATCATCGCGGATTTTGATGAAATACTCCTTATCTGTCGCTTCAGCCATTACTAAAATCTCGTTATAGGCAAAGCTGATGGCATTTTTGATAATATTGTTCATGGCAATATTCAGTTCAGGGGTAATTTGAATATTGATTGATTTTGATTTTTCATCTGAGCGATAATCTAAATTAATGGATCGATAATTTCCTAAGAATTGATCACATAGGGATTGTGCGTATGCATCTAGAGACATATTACTTATTTCAGAAGACAGCTCTTTGGACTCAGGGTTTGTTGAGAGTTCTTTTAAAATTGCTTTGCATCGATCTAATTCAATTTTAAGTGTTTCAATATCTTCTCCATATTTTTGTTTAAGATTTTTATCGTGATCAAAATCTCCCACAATTAAATTTATTGTATTTAAAGGCGTTCCTAATTCATGAACAGCAGCAGCAGCCAATCCTCCTACTTTTAGAAGTTCTCTTTCATTTTGTAATTGTTTGCTAGCAAGTTCATAAGCAGTTTGAGTGCTTTTGTAATTTAAAGAAAAGTAATACAAATAAAAAACTAAAAAAATACTACTAATGAATAAAGAAATCATAATACCTAAACTGTAATTGATATTAATATCGGGGCGCACTGCTAAAGGAAGATCGATATAAAAATTAAAAATCAATGCAAAACAAACTAATGATAGACTTAATATCACTAAAATTCTTTCTATAGCAAGATAGGAGGCGGCAATAGCGATAGGCGCTAAAATGATAAAGATAAAAGGATTAGTGTAACCACCGTTTAGACCAATCAGTAATGATATTTGTAAAATATCGAAACACAAAAAAAGAAAGATTTGTCGCTCCGATAATATTTTATCACCTCTATTTAATAGGTAATAAGCAAGCCCAACACTCAATAGAAGTAAGAGTGCGATGGACCAAGAGGAGTATGTGACGAAGTCAGAAACATCAAAGAAGTACTGGGATACGCCGAGTGTAACTCCTTGACCAATAAAAGCAATTAATCGAATTAGTAAGAAATCTGATGAATTGACAAAAAGAAATTTATTTTTTTTATTATCCAACTTAGATATCTAAGTTTGCTACTTTTATTGAGTTATCCTGGATAAAGCTTTTGCGATCCGTTACATCATCGCCCATCAACATAATTAACTGTCGTTCGGCGTGCACTTGATCCTCTAATTTTACTTGAAGTAATTTTCGATTAGCTCGATCGAGAGTCGTTTCCCATAATTGTTCAGGATTCATTTCACCTAAACCCTTATAACGGCTAATTGACTGGCCTTTTTTGCTCATTTCAAAGAGAGTGTTAAAGAACTCAACAAGACCGTAACAAGAAAAATTTTCTTTTGTCGAGAGTTTTGCAATACCAAAATAAATATCAGTCGATTTTGCGAAGCCCATTTTATTATACAGGGTAAGGCTTTCGTGTGAGATAAATTCTCTTAAATGTAATAACTTTTCTAAAGGTAATTTGATAATTTTATTATAGCCCTCTTTTTCTTGTAAAAAGACTAACTCGTTACTAATCATACTTTGAAAAGTGAATTTGATATTTTCAGACTTGTAAACATCATTCAAATTTGAAAGGAAGTTTTTAAAGGTAGACTTTTCTACTTTTCCAGGCACAAAGTCTTGTAAGAATAATCCTGCATTTATGACTTGATCAAAAAACTGAGGATCTAAATAGGTAAGATCTAAATTTTGATAAGCTGAGTTTGCTCGAGCGGCAAGATCAATAATTTCATTTAGCTCTTCTTCCTTGAGTTGGACTTTTTTCTTCTTATCAAAAATATTAAATTCTAATTCATCCTTATTATTTGTAAGAAGGAATTTGGTAAGCTCTTTGTCATCTAAGAGATAATTTTCTGCATTTCCTTTTTTTACTTTATAAAGAGGTGGTTGAGCAATATAGAGTCTACCCTCAGTAATGATATCTCTCATAAATTGGTAAAAGAAAGTAAGAAGCAGAGTTCTAATATGACTTCCGTCGACATCCGCGTCAGTCATGATGACGATTTTATGATAGCGCATTGCATCCGCATTAAAATAATCTGATTGATTGTATTCTTTATCTTTTGGAGGATTGCCATAACCACCACCAATAGCTGTAATCAATGCTGATATTTCATTATTTTCTAAAATTTTATGTGGGTTGGCTTTTATGACATTTAAAATTTTACCACGCAAAGGAAGAATTGCTTGCGTTGCTCGATCACGGCCTTGTTTTGCAGAGCCACCCGCAGAGTCTCCCTCAACGATGAATAGTTCTGAGTTTGCAGGATCTTTTTCCTGACAATCCGCAAGTTTTCCAGGAAGAGAAGACGACTCTAACACATTTTTTCTTCTCGTAAGCTCACGGGCTTTCCGCGCTGCCTCTCTAGCATTAGCCGCTTCGACAATCTTCGATACAATTTTCTTCGCCTCACCTGGTGTTTGCTCTAGCCAAGAACTCAGCTGTTCGGCTACTACTTTTTCAACGATGGGGCGAACTTCGGAAGAAACCAATTTATCTTTTGTTTGCGATGAAAATTTTGGATCAGGAACTTTCACGGAGAGAACGCAGGTCATGCCCTCTCTGGCGTCATCACCCGATAAAGTTATATTTCCTTTTTTAGCAACAGCAACACTGTTTGAATAACTAACCAGCGATCGTGTTAGAGCTGAACGAAATCCCTGAAGGTGTGTTCCTCCATCACCTTGGGGAATATTATTAGTAAAACAAAGCATGCTCTCAGAGTAGCCGTCGTTCCACTGCAGAGCTCCCTCTACTTTAATGCCCCCGCTCTCTCCCTCAAAAGGAATAATTTTATTAAGAGTAGATTTACGAGCATTGAGAAATTGTACATAGGAAGTCAGGCCTCCTTGATAGTAAAATTCAATGGGTTCAGCTTTAGCTTGGCGCATATCAGTCAAGGTCACACGAACGTTGGAATTTAAAAAAGCAAGTTGACGAACTCTATTTTCAAGAGTTTTTAAAACGAAAGTGATATCTGTAAATACTTTTTTAGATGGCCAGAACTGAACTTGGGTGCCCGTACGTTCTGTTTTTTTCATAACACCAACTTCTTTTAATTTTTTGGAGGTAACGCCATCTTTGAATTCCATATTATAAATTTTGCCATTACGGCGAATGGTTAGGGATAATTTTTCTGATAAGGCGTTGACAACTGAAACGCCGACACCATGCAAACCACCAGAAATTTTATAGCTGTTATCATCAAATTTACCTCCCGCATGAAGTTGAGTCATGATTACTTCAGCGGCGGGTACCTTTTCAGTTTTGTGCATGTCTACAGGAATACCTCGACCATTATCAGTAATTGTAGCCGATCCATCTTTATTAATAATCAATTGAATAGAGTCACAATAACCACCAAGCGCCTCATCAATGGAGTTATCGAGAACTTCGTAAACCATATGATGCAGACCCGTACCATCATCGGTATCACCGATATACATCCCTGGACGCTTGCGGACTGCCTCCAGTCCTTTTAGGACTTTAATCGAGGATGCTGAATATTGATCTGTCATTAAGTTATTTCTTTAATCTCTAAATTATTTATTACCCCTTGGAGTGCAAAGTTATCAGTGGTTGAGAAAAAGGTTTGGAATTTATTTTCTGCACAGTATTGAATAACTTTTTCAATATTAATCATATCAAAGTTATCAAAGATTTCATCTATTAAAAAAATTGTAATCTTTTGTTGATTCAAGAATTTTGCACAGTGTAATAAAAAGCTCAATATTAGTAACTTCGATTGCGCTGATGATAACTGTGATAACTTTTTTCCCTGATGAGTAATTTCAAATATTGATTTTTGTGGATCGTGTTCCGATTGTAACTTATGGTCTTTGGGCCACTGATTCTCATCTGATAAATCTTGTTTAAATTTTGTTAAAAAATCCTCCTGATGTTCCAAACCAAAGCTTGGTTGAATTTCAAAATGAAAAAATTGATTATTTTCTTTTTTTAAAAAATCTTGAAATTCATTTAAAAAATTTCTCTTGTTAGAAATTATTTTTTCTCCTATTTCAATCAACTGTTTATCTATGGACTCTAGCCAAGATTTCTCTTGTGTCGTTTGAAGAACCTTTTTCTTTTCTCTTCGCAGCTTTGTAAATTTATTGAGAAGTTGAAATAAAGATGGCTCAAAATAACATGCGATGCGATTAATTGTATTTCTTTGATATTGAGTATCTTTAATAAAAAAAACTTTATCTGTTTCGGTAAACCAAAAAAGCTGGAATATTTGCAGTAATTGTTGTTGTTGAATTTTTTTATCATTTAAAAAATATTGCTTGGACCATCTTTCCTCTTGAAAGGTTAATTCAATTTTTAAGTGATTAGATAACTCTTCATGATCAAAATCATATTTAATGATCACATTACTTTCTTTTTGATCCTGGTTGCTAAAATTAGGAATTGTATCTTTTCGAAATCCAGTTCCTGGGCATAAAAAACTAATTGCCTCTAATAGATTTGTTTTTCCAACTGCATTTCTGCCTTTAAATAGCGTGTGGCTATTAGAAAAACTCTCTTGTCGTTGGGTAAAGTTTCGAAAGTTATTTAAGTGAATACCCTTTAAAGGTGGGGCCACTTATATTCTCATTGGCATCAAAATGTATAGGCTTGTAGTATCTTTAGGATCTTTCACGATCACCGGAGAAGACTGGTTTAACAATTCTAAAATCATGGTCTCTCCTTCTATGACATCTTGTAAGTCTAAAATATATTTTGAATTAAACAGTATTTCTAAAGCTTCTGCAGCATAACTTGCGGCAACTTCTTCATCACCTTTATTACTATCCGTGCTTGTAGCCATAATCTTGATGCTGTTATTTTCAAACTGCAATTTTACTGTCGGAGTTTTATCTTGATTAACGGTAGAAACACGATCGATAGCATTAAAGAAAGGCTCTGCCTCCACTTGAAGAAGTTTATCGTTTGAAACAGGAATAACTTTTTCATAATCAGGAAATGTTCCATCGATTAATTTACTAATAATAATAAAATTATCTGCCTCGAGGCTAACTTGGGTATCAGTACAAATCATTTTCACTTTTCCTTCAAAGTCTCCTAAAATGCGGTCTAATTGAAGTATGAATTTTCTGGGCAGAATAATTCCTGAAATATTCACAGCATTAGATAGGTCTAATTCTGTTTTAGCTAATCGATGTCCATCTGTTGCAACACAACGAAGTGCTGTTTTAGAACCATTAGAGACGGTATGGAAATAAATTCCGTTTAAATAATATCTTGTCTCTTCTGCAGAGATTGCGAACTTTGTTTTATTAAAGAGTCTTTTCATTTGAGGAATTGTCAAATCAAATGAATTGGTCGGATCTAAAGGTACAAACTTTGGGAACTCATCAGCAGATAAGGCATTTAATTCAAAAACAGAGTTGTCTGAATTAATAATTAAACGATTGCCTTCTAATTTACATTTAACGATCGAATTCTTTTTTGTTTTTCGAATAATGTCTGTCAAAATACGTGAGTTCACTGTTGCTTCTCCATTTTTAGTAGAGTCGCATGAAACAAATTCACGAATGGAAATATCCATATCAGTCGATCGGATTTCGATCTGATTATTTTCACATTTTAAGTAAATGTTTGACAGAATGGGTATAGTTGAACGACTATCGACAATAGAACTGACATGAGTGAGGACCCTTAAAAAGGCCTCACGGCTAACTCGGAAATCCATTTAGGAAGTTTGCAATATTCTAGTCAAAAGTTCAATATCTTCTGCAAGACTAGGATCATTTACCATAATTTCTTCAATCGTTTTGATCGCATGGATCACGGTAGTATGGTCTCTACCGCCAAATTTTCTCCCAATTTCAGGAAGTGAACGAGTCGTAATCGACTTTGCTAAATACATCGCGACTTGACGCGGTCTAGCGACTGATCGAGATCTGCGAGGAGAATGCATATCTGATAATTTGATGTTGTAATGTTCGACCACTTTCTTTTGAATTTCATCAATAGTTATTTTACGAGAGTTGGTGCGAAGTAAATCTTTTAAAACATCTTTGACTAGATCGACAGTAATTTCTGACTCTTGTAATGAAGCGTGAACAGCTAAGCGATTAAGCGCCCCTTCCATCTCACGAACATTGTTGGTTATTTTATTTGCTAAAAATTCTAAAACATCGCCAGTAAGTTTAATATTTTTTTGCTCAGCCTTAGCTTCAATAATTCCATATCTCAATTCATATGTCAGAGGATGAATATCCGCTACTAAGCCCCACCCTAATCTTGATTTGAGTCGATCTTCTAAACCTTCTAGATCCGCGGGTGATTTATCTGCAGAAATAATAATCTGGCGTTTCTTGTCCACTAATGTGTTGAAGGTATGAAAAAATTCTTCTTGGGTATTATCTTTACCAATAATGAATTGAACATCATCGATCATGAGCACATCAACCGAACGGAATTGTTCTTTAAAGCTCATTATATTTTTAAAGCGAAGTGCTTTAATGAATTGATACATAAATTTTTCTGCTGTGAGATAGACAACATTCTTTTTAGGATTTCTTTTTTTAATATTCCAAGCAACGGCATGCATTAAGTGAGTTTTACCTAAACCCACGCCTCCGTATAAAAATAAAGGATTAAAACTTACAACTTCAGATTGAGCTACACGCTGTGCTGCAGCATAAGCGAGTTCGTTAGGCTTACCCACAATGAAGTTGTCGAAAGTAAACTGTGGGTCGAGCGGTGCAGAAATATCATCATAGTAGTGATCATCTCCATCTTCTTCTTTTTCTTGATGGACAACCTCCGTTCCAGGAATAACACGATTGTTATTTTCTTTTACAAGAATTGATAACTTATTAATTGTGATATCTTGATCGAGGTAAGCACGCTTGATCACGGGTGCATAATTCTTAATAATCCAGTCTCGCAAGAAACGAGTGGGAACTGAGAGTGTTAAAGAAGTATCGAGAAGAGACTCGAATTGAATGGGTTTAATCCAGTTTTGAAAAGTGTCTTTATCAAGAGATTTTTTTAATTCGGATGTAATAGAATTCCAAGAAACGTTTACCTCTTGATCGATATTGTTTGTCACGGTTATGTCACCTCTCCTCTGAGCGTTGCGTATTTAAACATGAAAATACGAAATGAAGAATAAAAAAAAAATTTTTTTTATAAAAAAAATTTCTTGAAAAAAATAATTATTTAGAAATTGCTGATATGTCTTTTTGTAACTTAGAAATAGTTCTTGATGCTTTATTTAAGTGCATAATCTTTTTCTGAGTAGACTTATGCAAAACAGACATCACTTGTTTAAGTTTTGCCATTGATTCTTCTACTTTTTTATCTTTAATAAGCTTATCAATCGCCTTTAATTGTGTTGCAACGTTAGATTTAACACTTTTATTTACAACCCTACGTCTTTCAGATTGACGTAATCTTTTTTTTGCAGATTTATGTTGTGGCATTTATTTTTTTTATTAACAGGTTGTTCTTCTAATTGCGTTAGTAACTTATATAGATTTTTTTATTTTTGTAAAGTCGGAGAAAAAAAAGTTGAACGTCCATTTTGTACTATTTTTTTTACTGGGTAGCGTTTTTTCTTCAAAATAACTTCTGTTCGTTGATAGACCTGGAACATATTTTGAAAACTACCTAAGGTTCCATCAGGAGATTTATAATCATTAATGGATGAGCCCCCATTTTTCAAAGAAAGTTCTAGAACATGACGGCAAGATCGAATTAATTGCTTGATTTCAACTTTGCTCAACGTATTAGACTTACGCTCTGGATGAAGTCGGCTATGAAATAATGCTTCGTTAGCATAGATATTACCAATGCCGACAAAGACTCGTTGATCTAACAGTATTTGTTTTAAAGAGACATTTTTTTTTTGAAAAATACGAAAAATATTTTCATAGTTAATAGAGTTTAGTAATAGATCTACACCGTAATGTTGAAAAAAATTATTAAGTTCTTGATCGTCTTCTAACATAAAAAACATTCCAAAGCGTCTAGGGTCATTAAAGACAACATTGAATTGAGAAAATTCCATGACAACATGATCATGTTTTTCATTGTTATAATTTTTTTTATTAAAAAATTTTAACCGCCCACTCATTCCTAAATGAATAACTAAATATCCAAGAGGTTTTAAAGTAAGAACAATATATTTTGCCTTTCGATCAACGGATTTTATTGCACTCCCTTCAATGACTGAAAAGTTTTTTATATGTAAGTTTTTACGTAGTTTTTTTTTAGAAGTCTTAATGGATAAAATTTTTTTTCCATTAACTTTTGAATCTAAATATCTTATTGTAGTTTCTACTTCAGGTAACTCAGGCATGCGTAATAAAAGTAATTCAAATAATTATAATATAACAGATATTTTTGAAACTGTTTCTCATGCCAAATATGACTTGATGAATGATGTCATGAGCTTTGGCATCCATCGACTCTGGAAAAAATATTATGCTGATTTATTAATATCAAAGTATAAAAAAACAGAAAAAATATTAGATATTGCTAGTGGTACTGGTGATATATTCCAATTACTTCCTTTTAAAAAAAATTTATACGCTATAGACCCAATCGAACAAATGCATCGAGTCTCTCAAGAAAAAAATGCTGATAAAAATATTCAATATCAAGTTGGATATGCGGAAAAACTTCCCTATAAAAATAATTTTTTCCAAATTGTTTCTTGTACCTACGGTGTACGAAATTATGAAAACAGACAACAAGGCTTCAAAGAGATTTTTCGATGTTTAAAAAAAAATGGATATTTTTTATTTATGGAATTCGGCTTACCTAAAGCCAATCTCATCAAAAAACCCTATCAAGCTTTTCTTGATTATTTTTTACCTTTGAGCGGGAGTATTGTTGCCAAAGATCGTCATAGCTATAAATATCTTGCAGACAGCATCAAAGCCTTCCCTTCTCCAAAGGAAGTTCAAAATGAATTGGAAAACATAGGTTTTACACATATCGAAACTATTGATTTCCTTTCAGGCGCGAACAACATATATATAGTGCAGAAAAAATGAAAATTTTATTAATCATCTCCAGTAGTGTTGGTTGCTATAAAGCACTGGATCTTATTCGAGAGTTTCAAAAGCAATCAATCGACTATGAAATTATTGCAACCAAGAATACTTTTGAGTTTATTTCCCCTTTATTACTGGAGTCAATCAGTCGAAAAAAAATTTACAGCGAACTTTTTGATCTCGATATGGAAAAAAACATTGGTCACATCCAATTAGCCAGAGATAATACTCATATTGTTGTATACCCGGCAACCGCTAACCTCGTTTCTAAATTTGCTCAAGGTTTTTGCGATGATCTCGCCTTAACTTGCATGATTGCTGCTAATAAACCTATATATATTGCCCCCGCTATGAACAAAGAAATGTGGGCAAACTCACTGATACAAAAAAATGTCCAGCTTTTAAAAGATCATGGCCATCATTTTATTGGCCCTGATGATGGTTCACTTGCATGCGGTGAATATGGCAGTGGTCGTTTAGTTGACCCAAGTGAAATTTTAAAACAGCTCAGTTAATTGAAAACTGCTCTTATAACTGTTGGTTCTACTCGTGAATATATCGATCCAGTTCGTTATATTACGAATGAGTCTTCTGGCCAACAAGGGATGGCGTTAATCAAAAGTCTGATTAAGAATAACTTCAAAGTAATTTGTCTTCATGGCTATCTTCAAGTAAAGCCCATTGTTTCTAAAAAGATTTCTTATATTTTTACTCCTAATGCAGAAAGCATGTTAAAGGCTGCAAAAAAAAATAAAAACGTTGATCTCGCCATCTTTAATGCAGCAGTGGCAGACTATCGAGTAGAAAATTATCAAAAACAAAAAATCAAAAGAAATAAAAACCTTACTTTAAAATTAAAAAATAACCCCGATATTCTCAAAACAATCAGCAATATCTCCTCTGGTCCTCAGATCACCGTGGGTTTTGCTTATGAAACAAATGATGTCAAAACCAATGCATTGAAAAAATTAAAAAAGAAAAACTGTGATTATCTTGTATTAAATTATCCCATCTCTAAAAATAATATTTTTAATAATAAGTATAACAACGGAGGGATTTTTAATAAAAAAGGTCATTATCATCAAATAGGCAATGTGACCAAGACCTCCTTTGCTAATCAAGTCCTACGACATATATTAAAAGCAGAGAATGAGTAATTTTATTGAAATGAAAGTCAGAGTTGCCCATGACTCTATCGAACTGCCAGCTTATGAAACCACCTCTAGTGCTGGGATGGATTTAAGGGCGTACTTGCCTGATGGAAGCATTACACTTGATCCTAAACAAAGAGTGTTGGTGGGCACGGGTCTTTATTTTGAAATTCCAGAAGGTTTTGAGGTACAAATAAGACCTCGCAGTGGTCTGGCCCTAAAACAGGGAATAACAGTTTTAAATAGTCCTGGTACTATTGATGCCGATTATCGTGGAGAAATTAAGGTCATCCTAATTAATCACGGAGATGAACCTTTTGTCATCGAACATGAAATGCGAATTGCCCAAATGGTGGTAGCACAATATCAACGAATAGAATTTAAATTAGTAAAAGAACTGACTGGTTCTGAGAGAGGAAGTGGAGGATTTGGCTCAACCGGAACTCAGTGATAATTTAATTGAACAATTTGGTCGTCAAATACTTGTTCCAGGAATTGATGAACAAGGACAGCTAAATCTTTCAAAAAGAAAAGTTTGCATTATTGGTTTAGGGGCGCTTGGAACTGTTGCCTCTCAATATCTTGTTCGATCAGGTATTGGGGAAGTCCATTTAATTGACCCCGATCAAATTGAAGAGTCAAACTTACATCGACAAATTAATTATACACTAAAAGATGTGGGGGCATTTAAAAGCGATGTATCCAAAAATAAGCTTCAAAGAATAAATGACATTACCAAGATTATTAGTCATCAAACCACTTATGAGAATTATTTAAAAGAACATTCAAATGAAAATTTTGATCTTATCTTTGATTGTACTGATAACCATGAAAATAAAATCTTATCCTCGCAACTTTGTAAAAAAAATAAAATTGCTTATGTTTCTATTTCCATTAATTCAACAGAGGGGATTTATTTTTCTCAAAATTATAAAAAAGATACAACGGCTTGCTTTGCCTGTTTGTTTCCACAAACAGATGTCAATCATCGATGTTTGAATAGCGCCATGATCGGTCCTGTAGCTGGATTTGTAACAAGTCTTGCATGTACAAAAATTATTTTTGCACTTGCTAATTCATCGAATGATTTAAAGAGTGAAATCAACTTGATAGACCTTTTGACATCAGACATAAACAAACTACAATTAGCCGACATTAATTGTCCGCATTAAAATGAACAGTTTCACACCTCAGTCTAGTTATAGTTATGAAGAAATAATTGAGTGCGGAAAAGGTAATCTTTTTGGTCCAGGAAATGCCCAATTACCGGCACCGCCTATGCTTATGTTTGATCGCATTACCCAAGTCAATAAAGATGGAGGAATGCATGGAAAAGGCGAAATCATTGCAGAATTAGACATTAAATCCGATCTCTGGTTTTTTGAATGTCATTTTTTAGGAGATCCTGTAATGCCAGGTTGTTTAGGTCTTGATGCTCTTTGGCAAATGCTAGGCTTTTATTTAGGCTGGCTGGGCTACCCTGGCAAAGGAAGAGCCCTAGGTGTTGGTGAAATAAAATTTGTTGAAGAAATTAAACCCGACAAGCAACTTATTCAGTACAAGGTTAATATTAAAAAATCAATGAGCAAAAAAGGTTTCTCGATTGGTTATGGGGATGGTCAAATCATCCATCAAGATAAAACAATCTACCATGCCAATGATCTCAAAGTAGGTTTGTTTAATGAGTAACAAAAGAGTTGTTATAACTGGTTACGGGATTGTTTCTTGTATTGGAAATAACAAACAAGAAGTTTTAACAAGTCTCAAAGAAGTCAAATCAGGGATCAGTCATTGTAAAGAATACGAAGAGTTAGGAATGAGAAGTCATGTTCATGGTAAGCCCAATCTTAATACTGAAGAACATGTAGATCGAAAAATTTTACGTTTTATGGGTGAAGGAGCTGCTTACAATCATATTGCGATGCAAGAAGCCATTGAACATTCTGGACTTGATCAATCATTAGTTTCTAATCCTAATACAGGAATAGTGATGGGATCGGGAGGTCCTTCTACTTATCAATTACAACAAGCTTTTGATATTGCACGTGAAAAAGGTGTAAAGAAAATTGGACCGTATATGGTTACTCGTACTATGTCTTCAACCAACTCGGCTACTCTAGCTACTCCTTTTGGTATTAAAGGTGTGAACTATTCAATTAGTTCTGCTTGTTCTACAAGTTTACACTGTATTGGTAATGCTTATGATTTAATTCGCCACGGACAACAAGAAATTGTTTTTGCAGGTGGTGGTGAGGAGACTCATTGGACTATGTCTATTTTATTTGATGCGATGGGCGCTCTTTCAAGTAAGTACAATGAAACCCCCGAAGTGGCTTCACGAGCTTATGACGCTAATCGTGATGGCTTTGTCATTGGTGGTGGTGCTGGTGTTTTGGTTGTAGAGAGTTTAGATAGCGCGAAATCTCGAGGCGCTAATATTATCGCTGAAATTCAAGGGTTTGGGCAAACTTCTGATGGTCACGACATGGTTCAACCGTCCGGTGAAGGTGCTGTTCGCTGTATGCAAATGGCTACTCAGGGCCGTTCCGTTGATTATATCAATGCTCACGGAACCTCAACTCCTGTAGGAGATATGATCGAACTCAAAGGCATTAGGGAAGTTTTTGGAGATAACGTTCCTCCAACTAGCTCAACAAAATCATTAACTGGGCACTCTTTAGGCGCCACTGGTGTTCAAGAGGCGGTCTATTCATTATTGATGATGGAAAATAATTTTATGGTGGAATCTGCAAACATTTCTACTTTGGATGAGCAGGCAGAGGGAATGAATATTCTCAGAGAAAATAAAAATGATGTCACTATCAATTCTATTCTCTCTAATAGTTTTGGTTTTGGTGGAACGAACGCATCAATTTATATAACCAGCTTCAATGACTAAAGTTTTAGAAGGAAAAAAAGGACTGGTTGTCGGGATCGCTAACGATCACTCTATTGCTTGGGGAATTGCAAAATGCTTACATGAGGAAGGGGCAAGTATGTATCTTACCTATCAAAACGACTCGATCAAAAAAAGAGTTGAGCCTCTTTCCCAAAAAATAAACTGTCTAGGTATCATGCCTTGTGATGTTTCTGATACTGCATCATTAGAAAAAG
>JBJKYU010000010.1:0-16706 GCA_045560885.1 Alphaproteobacteria bacterium | reverse complement strand
CAATCTGGGGTTCTAACGGTTGGTTAGTTCCTTTAGACGATCTATCTGCTGATTACAATGTCGGTGACTTATTACCTGCAATGGCTGGTGGTTTATCACATGATGGTACTTTATATGCTGCGCCTTTCTACGGTGAGAGCTCAATGGTTATGTACAGAACTGACCTAATGGCAAAAGCTGGTTTAGAGATGCCTGCTGCTCCATCATGGAACTTTATTGCAAAAGCAGCTCGTGCAATGACTGATAGAGATAATGAGATCAACGGTATTTGCCTAAGAGGTAAAGCTGGTTGGGGTGAAGGCGGTGCGTTCATCACAGCAATGTCAAACTCTTTCGGTGCGAGATGGTTCGATGAAGACTGGAACGCTCAGTTCGATACACGTGAGTGGTCAGATACATTAAACTTCTACTACAACATGATGACAGATGCAGGTCCTGCTGGATTTGCAACTAACGGTTTCAATGAGAACCTTTCATTATTTCAACAGGGTAAATGTGGTATGTGGATTGACGCAACTGTGGCTGCATCTTTCGTAACTAACCCTAATGACTCTACTGTTGCTGACAGTGTTGGTTTTGCTTTAGCACCTGATAACGGTATGGGCGTCCGCTCAAACTGGCTATGGGCATGGGCTCTAGCGATCCCAGCTGGTACTCAAAAAGAAGATGCTGCAAAGCAATTCATTGAGTGGGCAACCTCTAACGGTTACATTGAGTTAGTGGCAGCAAACGAAGGATGGGCAAACGTTCCTCCAGGAGCTAGAACTTCACTTTACGAAAATCCAAACTATAAGGATATTCCTTTCGCAAAGATGACTTTAGACTCTATTTTGTCTGCAGATCCGCTAAATTCAACAGTTGATCCAAGCCCATATGTGGGTATTCAGTTCGCAGCGATCCCAGAATTTGCTGGTATTGCAACTGATGTCAGCCAAGAATTCTCAGCTGCATACGCTGGTCAACAGTCCATTGATGAAGCATTAGCAAAAGCTCAGGCGATTACTAATGACGCAATGGAAGCTGCTGGTTACAGATAAGCTTTAATTCATTTCCTAAGAGGGGTAGATTTTCTACCCCTCTTATTTTAAGGTTTAATCAAATTCATACAAAGGTAATAGCAAATGATCAGCCAGCTCAATTCCCGAGGAGTCGCTCGACTTATGATGGCGCCTGCTGTTATTCTTTTGTTGGGCTGGATGCTAGCCCCTCTGACAACTACTCTCTACTTCAGTTTTAAAAAATATCTCCCCCTTCGCGGTGGTGATCTTGGTTGGGTCGGTTTTGATAATTATGTTCGTTTTGTGACATCAAGTTCTTTTTGGCCAAGCGTCTATACTACATTAATTATTGTGGGTTTTGTTTTGGCTATCACAGTTATATTTGGAGTTTTGTTGGCTCTTCTTTTAGATCAACCGATGTGGGGCCAAGGGATTGTGCGCATCCTAGTCATTGCACCATTCTTTGTCATGCCAACAGTCTCAGGTCTTGTATGGAAGAATATGTTTATGGATCCTATCAACGGGATCTTGGCTCACCTTTGGAGATTTTTTGGACTCCAGCCTTTAGAGTGGCTGAGCCAGTTTAGTATGGGTTCGATTATTTTGATTGTGAGTTGGCAGTGGCTTCCCTTCGCAACTCTTATTCTCTTAACTGCTATTCAATCCTTGGATCGAGAGCAACTGGAGGCAGCAGAGATGGATGGAGCTAATCCTACCAAACGCTTTGGGTATATTATTCTCCCTCACCTTTCTCGTGCGATCACCATTGTCATTCTCATACAAACTATTTTCTTACTTTCAATTTTTGCCGAAATCTTTGTTACCACGGCCGGTGCCTTTGGAACTAAGACTCTTACTTATTTGATCTTCCAGCGAGTATTGGAAAGTCAAAACATAGGACTGGGTTCGGCTGGCGGCGTCTATGCTATTATTCTAGCCAATATAGTGGCCATCTTTTTAATGAGGATCGTGGGTAAATCCCTGGATGCCAAGGAGAGTTAAATGGCTAGAAGTGTTAAAAATCAACAAAAAATGGTCAATACCGTTATTGCTTGGACCATTGGCCTTCTTATTTTCTTTCCTGTTCTCTGGACGGTACTGACTAGTTTTAAAACTGAAGGCCAGGCGATTAACGATCCGCCATTGTTCTTATTCTTTGACTGGACCTTAGAGAATTATGCCATTGTTCAGGAGCGTTCTGATTATATGAAATTTTTATGGAATTCTATTTTTGTAGCTGGGGGCTCTACCTTGCTAGGGATATTAATTGCCGTCCCTGCAGCTTGGTCGATGGCTTTTGTACCTACCAAGCGCACCAAGGATATTTTGTTGTGGATGCTTTCGACGAAAATGCTTCCTGCCGTCGGTGTTCTATATCCTATTTATATTGGCTGTATTAAATTAGGACTTTTAGATAGTCGTCTTGCTTTAGTGATCATTTTAATGTTGATCAACTTGCCCATTATTGTATGGATGCTCTACACGTATTTCAGAGAAATTCCTCGTGATATCTTAGAGGCCTCTCGCATGGATGGTGCCTCACTTTGGAAAGAAATAGTTTATGTGCTTACACCAATGGCAATTCCTGGAATTGCCTCCACTATTTTATTAAATTTAATTTTAGCGTGGAATGAGTCGTTCTGGACTTTGAATCTGACTGCTGCAAAGGCGGGAACCTTGACTGCCTTTATTGCTAGTTACTCCAGTCCTGAAGGATTATTTTTTGCGAAACTGAGCGCAGCATCAACGATGGCGATTGCTCCAATCTTAATTTTAGGTTGGTTTAGTCAAAAACAATTAGTACGCGGATTAACGTTTGGAGCCGTGAAGTAAGGGAGAGAAAATGGGATTTATTGAATTAAAACAAGTAACCAAAAACTTCGGAGATCTTCAGGTTATCAAACCCTTAGATCTTGAAATTAAAGATGGGGAGTTTACGGTTTTCGTGGGACCTTCTGGTTGTGGGAAATCCACTCTTTTACGATTAATCGCTGGTCTTGAAGATCTCACCAGCGGATCCATTCAAATTGATGGAAGAGAAGCAAGCCAAGATGCTCCTGCTAAAAGAGGCTTGGCGATGGTTTTCCAATCCTACGCTCTCTATCCGCATATGAACGTTTATAAGAATATTGCCTTTCCTTTAAAAATGGTGGGAATGGATAAAGACGCCATTGATGAAAAGGTTCGAAAAGCGGCAGAAGTATTGAATTTGAATGATTATTTGGAGCGTAAACCCGCCCAACTATCCGGGGGACAGCGTCAGCGTGTGGCTATCGGAAGAGCGATTGTTCGTGAGCCCTCTGCCTTTTTATTTGATGAACCCCTTTCCAATTTAGATGCAGCTCTGCGTGTAGGAATGCGTCTTGAAATCTCTGAATTACACAAGCGTTTGAATACCACCATGATTTATGTGACCCATGATCAAGTTGAAGCCATGACCATGGCAGACCGAATTGTGGTCATGAACCATGGTGTAATCGAACAGGTGGGCACACCCCTCGAGTTATATCGAAATCCTAAAAATTTATTCGTGGCAGGCTTCATTGGTTCTCCGAAGATGAATTTTATTGAGGGGTCATGGGCTCAAGCACAAGGTGCGCACACGGTGGGTATTAGACCTGAACATATTTCCATTACCTCAGAGCAAAGTGAGTGGAAAGGTATTGTCAAAATGGCAGAGAGTTTGGGATCAGATACGTTTTTACATATTCAAGATAGCGGAGTTGCTGAAACGCTCACAGTTCGAGCAGATGGAGAGAAAAGTTTTAATCGAGGCCAACAAGTATTTTTACAACCTAAAAAAGAAAATTTGCATTTATTCAATGAAGAAGGAGAGCGTCATTAGTGCGATTTCTTAACAAAGTAGTTTTTATCACTGGTGCTGCAAGAGGAATTGGAAAATTCTTTGCTGAGGCCTTTGCCAAAGAGGGAGCTATGGTAGTAATTGCTGATATTAATATTGAGGGCGCTACTACTACCGCTCAAGAAATCGGTGCCAATGCTCTTGCTGTAAAGATGGATGTCACCAAACAAGATAGCATAGATCAAGCTGTAAATACTGCTGTAGATCAACTTGGTGGAATAGATATACTGATTAATAACGCAGCCATCTTTACAGCAGCACCCATTACAGAAATTCAAAGAGAAGATTATCAGCGAGTCTTCGATATTAATGTTTCTGGGACGCTTTTTACCCTTCAAGCTGTTGCTAAAAAAATGATTGAACGAGGCAAAGGTGGAAAGATCATCAATATGGCCAGTCAAGCTGGTCGTCGAGGCGAGTCACTCGTTGCCGTGTATTGCGCGACGAAGGCTGCTGTGATCAGCCTAACGCAATCAGCAGGATTAAACCTGATTAAATATAAAATTAACGTGAATGCTATATCTCCAGGCGTGGTAGACGGTGAGCACTGGGATGGGGTTGATGCATTTTTCGCGAAATATGAGGAAAAACCCTTGGGTCAGAAGAAAAAAGAAGTGGGCGAAGGGGTCCCTTATGGAAGAATGGGCCTTCCTAGTGACTTAGTTGGAATGGCGATGTTCCTTGCGAGTGAGGAGTCCAATTACGTGGTGGCCCAAACCTATAATGTGGATGGAGGCCAGTGGATGAGCTAATGGCTGTCACTTCCAAACAACATCCAATTGTCGATTTAAATAATGAAGCCTTGGCTCAAATTAATGGGTCTACTATCAAACCAACCTATGACCGCTCACAGCTTCAAGCGGGCATCGTTCATATAGGGGTAGGAAATTTTCATCGAGCTCATCTTTCTTGGTACCTCCATCGATTAATGCAAAAAGGAATGGATCTAGACTGGGCCATTATTGGATCAGGTGTAACAGAATACGATATTTCAATGAGAGAAAAATTAGCAAATCAAGATTATCTGACTACTTTGATTGAACTAGATCCTAAGGGAAACCAATCATCTGAAATCGTAGGTCCGATGATAGACTATGTGGCTATAGAAAAAAATAATCAATCACTAATTCAAGCCATGTCAAAACCAAATATTCGTATCGTGTCTCTAACAGTGACTGAGGGGGGTTACTTTATTAATGAGAAAGGTGAGTTGATATTAGACCACCCTGATTTAGTTCATGATATACAAAATCCAGACAGTCCTCGTACTGCCTTTGGAGCAATGGTGAGTGCCCTTGATCTCAGACGTCAATCTGGTTGTGGTCCTTTTACTGGACTGAGCTGCGACAACCTCATGGAAAACGGAAATAAATTAAAACAAGCCATTTTAGGGATTGCCACCAAAAGAAATTTTGAATTAGCTAATTGGATTGAAAAAAATTGCACATTCCCCAATGCGATGGTGGACTGCATTGTTCCACGTACAGGGGATGTAGAAATTAACATTGTCAAAAATTTAGGGATAAATGACTTAGCTCCTGTCTCTCATGAAGATTTCAGACAGTGGGTTATTGAAGATAAATTCTGCGCTGGTCGTCCTGCCTGGGAAAAAGTCGGTGTCCAGTTCTCAGACAATGTTCATGGTTATGAGAACCAGAAAATTAGAATTTTAAATGCAGGTCATCAGATCTTAGCTAATGCAGCTGAACTTCTTCATATCGAAACTGTTCGAGATGCCATGAAAAACCCAATACTTACCAACCTTTTAGAGAAAGTTGAGCAAACTGATGTTCTTCCTCATGTATCACCTGTTCCAGGGTTAACGCCGCAAGATTATTTGAAATTGATATCTGATCGATTTGCCAATCCTTCCATTCAAGATACGATCAGAAGAATTGCTTTTGATGGATCTTCTCGCCACGCTGTATTCATCACACCTTCTATTCGCGATGGTCTATCTAAGAATAATTCAATCGAGGGTCTCAGTCTTGTAGAAGCTTTATGGGCTCGAATGTGTGAAGGAACTCGAGAAGACGGATCAATTATTGAGTCTAACGATCCTCAATGGTCCAAGTTAAACTCCATCGCAAAGCAGTCTAAAGACCATCCCGAGGAATGGTTAAAACAATCTGAGGTTTATGGGGATCTTTTTCAGAATACTCTATTTGTAAATTCTTTTGTACATTGGCTACAAGAGCTCTATAAAAATGGTGTAGAGCAAACTATTAATAAATATATAAGTAATTAATTTTTAGTTAACTCCTTAATAAGAGTATTTAAATCAGCAATAAATTGAGTTCGATCAATGTCAGTATTGAGGAGAGAAATGCATTGATTATTGATAAAGTCATTTTCGAGAAAACTTAAAACATTCTCCTCACCCTTCCAGGTATCACTAAATTCTTTAGCCCCTGAAAAAAAACTAACTAAGGACTCCTCTGGGCAATCATTCCAAAAGGCAGGACAATAATTATCTCCTTGAGTAAATAAATTGATATAAGCATCCAAAAGCATTATTTCAAAATTGGGATAATTAACTTCGATGAACTGACTATAGTCTGTGTTTTGGTCATCAAAAATAAACTGCCTTGTCGAAGAGTTATAATACAAATTGAAATTTAGGATTTTAGAGTGAGAAAAATATTCATCAAAAAAGTTTACAATTTGATCACGAACTTCCTCTTCCTCAATAGTATCCAACGACCAATAAACTTCTTCGAAATATCCAATACAGTAATCATGGGTTGAGTCATCGGCTTTAATTGAGAGACACCAAAAAAAAACAAAAAGCAGATTTAAAAATTTAAAAGGAGTAGCTGGTATAAATTTTAAGATTGGCTTCATCTTTAAAGGCGGATTGATGATAGTCACTCTCTAAATTTAAAGGTTGATAGATATCTATTCCAGCTCTAAATGATGAGAAATAACGACTTTCATAATTAAAAGTTACAGCTCGCGTATTTTTATCTAAATCATTTTGAAGAGAAATAAAATACTGCGTATCCTCAATATTATTTAAGACGAGACGAGCGCCAAAAAAAACATCGTTTTGATATCCATGGTGAGAGTTAGAGCCTCGGGTATCATAAGCGTATTCTACAATATTCGCTAAATCCCAATTCTGGCCAAAAATACCAAAATTACTCTGCTCCAAACCAACGATCAAATTAGTGTAATCACTAATATTTCCGCTGTAATCGTACTGATTATCGCGGTAGATCACTTCTCCTTTATATAAAATATCACCCCGGGTTGCTTGCACATCTAGTCCTAACTGCGTTATCTCAGAATATTTTGGGACGAGTTGGCCAGCAGTTACCACGAGAGCTGGGTCTTTAGTGTTTCCTTGGTAAAAAGAAAAACCATAGTCATACTCATTGATATACCCAGACCAGCGCGCTGCCATGCCGGTATTGTTTTTACTTGCCCCCTTGGCAAATGTGTCGGCACTATCAATATTGAGAGCTAATTGTGGGCGCACTTTTGAGGTAGGATACGTGTTTGTTGTAGCCGGCAAGATAAATAAATTTAATTCACTGGTATCAAAATATCTTTTAACATTGATCATAGGTTGGCCCATTTTCTCTCCTTGCGCCAGGCCTCCCGAAAAATCTTTTGAATTTACTATATCAACTGGGTTGTAAAATTCATTTTTTCCCCAAAAAACAATATTGTTCCCAACTAAAACATTAAAATCATTATATGCATAATCCAAGTACGCTTCATTAAAGTCCACATCTTGTGCTGCCTCAGGATCAGACAAAGCTGCTTTCACTTTTAATTTTCCTGATAAACTATTATTTTCAAAAAAAAAATTATACTCGAGTGCAGCAGAGTTCAGTGTATTTTTTCGATTGTCACCTGAAATATCCTCAAAGAATATCGAGGAGCTCAACTCAACTTCACCGTACTGTTCAGTGTAAACCTCTGCAAAGGAGTTAAAACTAAAAAGCGTGAGGAAGAAAAATAAAAGCTTACTCATCTAGCCATTTTGGCTAATTTTTCAGGTTTGAAGTCATTTAAAGACAGGTCTGTTTGAAATTGGTAGTTGTCCCAAGCGATGACAGTTGATTTTCCTGTTTGAAGATTAGTCATCTCTAATATGTCTGCTCTCCAAAATTTATCTAAGTATTTTTGATACCCTTTGAAATGAAGTTCTTTTTCTAAGTCACCACGTCGATTATAAAATTTAACCGATTGGTAGCGGAATTCTTCTGCATCCACATAAATTAATCTTTTGGAATAACCCGATTTTTTATTTTTAGGGGTAGCTTCAATTAGGTGACAAGTAAGAGCAGTCTCAATCAGACATGGTCCCTCCTCAAGCCAAGTAAAGTTAAAGTCTTCAGGTTCATCAGTAGATAAATCTTCATACGAAAACTCTGAAGAAACAAATTTACCCGTACGATTAGAGGAAGAAATTCTTTTGACTCTTTTTAAAGCAGGTAGATACAACCATTGATCGTCATCTTGAGGTTCGATGTTGGCATGTGTTAAAAGAGAGGTGCCCTTCACGTCTCGGGGCTCGGTGAAAATAATTATACTTTTATCTCCTAGGGTAGAGTCTAATTCTTCAAAAATCATATTTTTAAATTTTCGCACACTCTCATTTCCAGACTTGTCTTTGAGGACCATTTGCCCTTCCACGGTACTGTCAATGAAGCCATCATCTAAAGCAATACTTTTTTCAATAATCTCTAAACCCTTTTCTTCATTGGTTTGAGCATACAACGATGTATTGCAAAGTGTTAAAGTTAAAATAATCGAAATTAAATACTTCATGCCGATGCACTCCTTTTTAGTTTAAAATTATCAATCCAGATCAGTACGGGAGGTAATAATAAGTAGTCCACCACAAGGGCAAATACAACGGTGATCGCCGTTAGTTGGGCCATATCTTTATTGACTGCAAATCCAGACTGAGCTAAAACACAAAATCCTAAAAACAATCCAATAGTTGTTGTTGTTAGAGCCATCCCCACTTTTTGAAATGCTTCTCGCACACTGTCCTCTGGTGTTTTACCATTTTTTCTCGCTTTCGCGTATTTCAGCATAAAATGAACAGAGTCATCAACTACAATACCCAACGTCATCGCGACAACGATAGATACCGCTAAGGTCACAGCTCCAGTGTAATACCCCCATAAGCCAAAAGCCATAGCGGCAGGAAGTAAATTGGGAATTAAGCTCATCAGTCCGTATTTAATATTTCTTATGACGAGCAAAATAATAAATGAAATTCCAATGAGAGCCAGCCCTGTTCCTTTCAACATCGCCGGTACGTCTCGAGAGGAAATTTGAGAGAACACCTGGGAAGGTCCGGTGGATTTGGTCATAAGTTCGGGGGCGTTTTCTGCAAACCATCCTTGAATACGTTTATCAAGGTTTAAAAATTCTTTAGTCGTGGCGTTTGCTACATTAGCTGTTACTCGAAGAGCGGATTTATTAACATTGATTTGATCTGTCAAGTCTAAACCATACCCCAGTGAGAGTTCATAGAGAAAAAGGTACTGGGCCGCTTCTAGTTCTGTAGTGGGAATTTTATAAAAGGATGCGTTATCATTATTAAAATTTTGGTTCAGTCTTTTTACAACGTCTGTATAAGACCTCACACTAGTCACCTCAGGTTGAATTCTCATAAACTCCACAAGATCGCTAACTTTTTGAAGATACTCAGGATTGTTAATACCGTTTTCTATACCCGAGTTCACGGAATACTCAAGCGCGTTAAGACCACCAAAGTTTTCTTCATAATAATCAATGGACTGCCTTAGTTCATACTTTTCATCAAAGTATCTGAGAAAATCGTCTTCTAAAGATATTTTTGTAATTCCAAAAATAAGAACTACCACTAAAGTGGCGGTTGAAAATAAAAGAAAGTTTTTCCTTTTAATCACAAACTCGGCTAAGCCTGTCATTCCTTTGTCCATTGAGGCCTGAGCATTTATTTTTTTTAGAGGCAGTAAACTGATCAGCGCTGGTAACATAGTTAGTGTATAAAAGAGAGCAGCAATAACTCCGACAAAAACAATATTTCCCAACTGCCTAAAAGGAGGAGAGATAGAAAAATTCAAGGATAAAAACCCGATGGCTGTCGTTAGACAGGCAACTGTAATGGCGGGGCCGTGATCAATAATTGCCGTTCTCACCCATTCATTCCTATCGGAGGTTGTCGTCATTGTTTGTCGAACCGAAGAGAGTATATGAACTGCACTAGCCACAGTTAAGGTCATCACCATTAGAGGGGCTACGACTGTTGCATTATTAATATTAGTTCCTGACCATCCCAACGCACCTAAGGACGAACCGGCACATAAAATAATAATGATAAATATTAACCCAACCCCAAAAATACTTCTTAAAATGATGGCGACAGCAACTAATATCAAAATTAACATTAATGGCGTCAAGGTCGCCGTGTCGTCCTGACCTGACTCGCTGTACTGGTTGTTCAATGGAACAAAGCCCACCATTCGAACATCAATATTAGGATTTTTTTTCTCAAAATCTGCTTTTAACTTCTCTGCTTCCCCCATGACAAAAGGTACCTCGACAATGGCATCTTCACCTGGAAGTCGAAATAACACATTAACCTGGGTAATAGAATTATCTTGGTTAATGAACGTGTTTTGAAGCTCTATTCTAGAGTTTGCTACCTCTTGAGCTTTAGTTATTTCAGAAGGAGAAATATTATTGATATCTGTTATTAAGTCTTCTACTACAAGGCTGTCATCCTCGGCGTAGCTATTTTGATAATTGGTGAGGGAGTTTACAGTTCTCACATAAGGAAGAAGCCATGCTTCTTCAGTTAACTGACCGACTGCCTTTAGGGTTTCAGCTGAAAAGACATTTCCATCTTTTGGAGATAACACAAAAGCAAGGTTGTCATCTTTTGAATAGGCAGCTTCAAAGTTGTCAAGAGCAATACGATCTGGATTGTTCTTATCAAAAAAAACACGAGCGTCTGTATCAAAATTAATGTTAGGCGCACCTGCCATTAATAACAAGGCAATTAGAAAGCCAAAAACAATAACTATTATTCTTCTTTTGAGAACAAAGTCAGCAAGTAAAGGAAAAAAATTCATGTTTTAATATACGCTTCATACCATGTTAAGATGATAGTTTTATGAAAATTTAGTAAAATGCATATTAATTTTATTTTCTAAAATCCCATGGAAAAAGAAATTCCATACTCCACATTCCATTGCCTTTACTTTGGGCATATTCTTCATCTAAAATAAATTTGTCGGAATACTTCCGATAAGCGAAAGCGTAACCCTCTCTTACTAAATAACTACTGAGAGACTCTTTTCCAACAAAACATTCGGCTAGAGTTCTTCCATATTGATCTTTACTTTCTTTAATACAAGTGACTTCTTGATTGGCTATCTTTTCGATTAAAAGATTTTTAGAAAACTCCCCACATTTAAACTCTATCTCTTGGTAAAGACAGGTTTGTTTTAATTCTGGAGCATCAATACCGCTAAAACGAATTCGCTCTTCTCCTATGCGGATGGTATCTCCATCGGTAACAGTCAATTGATCTGCATAAACTGAGTTAGTAAGAAATAAGATAAAAAGAAAAGTTAAGGATAGCTTAATTAATGGCACGCAATATTAAATTTCTTTAATCGCCAATAGTTGTAGGGCCATGGAGTGATAAATCCCACAAAAAGCATAATAGGAACTACCCACCAAGTCAGCATTGCCCCTCCTGTTAAAAGAACATCAGTAATATTCATTGCGACCTCCATTGATATCATGGAGATAAAACTCATACCTAGCGCGGTTTTTAGCGCCTGTTGAAAATTAAATTGCTGTCGCATCAATATAATGGTCTCTAAAGCGATGCTCGTTAAAAGGCCATTAATGATGGCAAGTGACATGATGGCTAAAGTCGGCCATGGAATTCCCGTCATTTGAAAAAATAAAATAGTCCCCATATCGCCAATAGCACAGCCAATTAAACACCATTTGGTATTATGGGCACTACGTTTCCACGTGTGTTTACATTTCCAGTGAAAATTTGTTACTGCTGTTGTCATATAATATCTGTTATCTAATGGCCACTTCGTTGACCATACCATCTTCATAGTGGCCTGGAACGTTGCAAGCAACAAGAATTTCTTGGTTATCAGAAAACTGCCAGATTAATTCTCCCTTTTCTCCCGGTTCTAATAAAAGACTATTGCCGTGAGAATGGTTCATCGAAGGGTTCATCTTTGCCATTTCCATCATTTTATCCTTATCAATATACTCAAGATATAAAATTCCCATCATAGACATTTCTGCCATTTCGGGTTGATGTTTTATATGTTGGGGCCCTGTTCCAATGTTAAATTCATGAACAAACTGGCCTTTATTTTCCACTATAAACTTTACTGTTTGACCTGCTTTAATTTTATAAGTAGTGGGCTTAAAATAATTATCATACATCTGAACTCTTATCACTTTTTGAACATCTTTTGCCTCTCCCACTTTGCCTATATCGGCACCAGGACCAGCAAAGCTGATTAAAGGAAAAATTAATAAAAAAATTGATTTAGATAAAAAATTCATGATCTCTCCTTTTTTTTATTTACTTTATACTAGTATAGGGTATATATACATTATGTCAAATCCAGACCATATTAAAAACATTCATAGAATTAATCGGATTATGGGTCAGCTAAAAGGTGTTGAAAAAATGATAGTTGAAAAAAAATATTGTATGGACATTTTGCAACAAACTAGGGCAGTTTCATCAGCTATTAAGTCTTTAGAAAATAATATTCTCAATAAGCACATAGATCATTGCGTAACAGATGCGATAAAAAAAAATAATAAAGACAAAAATGAAAAAATTTCAGAAATTCAAGATCTGCTTAAAAAAATTAATTCTTAATGAAAAAAATACTGATTTTATTCATTATTATCATCTTACTTTTAGTTGGTGGATACTTTCTGTTATTCCAATCCAATCACTCAGAAGAAGACATCGTTAATTCAAGTACCTCTTTAGAGGAGGTTAGTGCTCAATTAGAATTAGGAAAAGCATTGTACTATACCCATTGCGCCTCATGCCATGGTGATAACTTACAAGGTCAACCCAAATGGAAAACTTCACTAGATGAAGATGGACATAACTATGCCCCACCCCTGAATGGAACTGGACATACTTGGCATCATAGTGAGGAGCAACTCTATAATATCATTCGCTATGGCTTAAAATTTTATAACGAAAATTATGAAGGAAAAATGCAGGGCAACGACAAGCTTAGCGATGAGGATGTTTGGTCTATCTTAGAATATATTAAATCTGTGTGGCCTGAGTCTATTCAAAAAAAATATAAAACTATGACAAAACACTAGTAGCCTCAAGATCTTGAACGACTTGGGTGTCTTTTTGTTTATTCCACATCTCTGCATACTTTCCATTCCGGCTTAGAAGTTCATCGTGTGTTCCTCGCTCCGTAATCTGTCCTTGCTCCAGAACTAAAATTTCATCGGCATCCGCTGCCGTGGAGAGACGATGAGCAATGACTAAAGTTGTGCGGTTCTGTGAGATAGTCTGAAGGTTTTTTTGGATTTCTTTTTCGGTGGTGCTATCGAGGGCGGAAGTGGCTTCATCAAAGAAAAAGATTGAAGGATTTTTTAAGATTGCTCGCGCAATCGCCACCCGCTGTTTTTCTCCCCCACTTAATTTTAATCCCCTCTCGCCCACGAGTGTCTGATACCCATCCGGCAATCCTATCACAAAGTTGTGAATGTCCGCGCTTCTCGCTGCTTCATAAATTTGCTCTTCGGAGGCCTCGGGGTTTCCATAAGAGATATTATAGTAAATCGTATCATTAAAGAGGACCGTGTCTTGAGGGACAACTCCGATCATTTTTCGAAGAGAGCTTTGCGAGATGTCTTTGATATTTTCATTATTTATGTAAATGGCTCCCTGTTTCGGATCATAAAAACGAAATAAAAGCCTACTAATCGTTGATTTTCCAGCTCCTGTGGGGCCAACGAGCGCTACTTTTTTTCCATCGGGCACTTCTAAGGAAATATTTTCTATGATGGTTCTTCGTTCATCATAATCAAAGCTGACATTTTCAAATCGAATAGAGGCTTGATTTGTTTTCAAGGCACTTTGATCGCTGTCTAATAAATTGGGTTTTTCCTCCCATAAGGAAAAAAGATTTTCCATATCCGTGAGGGATTGTCGGATTTCTCGGTACACCGTGCCGAAAAAATTTAAGGGCTGGTAGAGTTGAAGCATATAAGCGTTAATCACCACAAAGCCACCAATGGTTAAACTTCCTGCTCGGATATCAAATGCTGACATGACTAACATAATGGTGATACCCGTCATGATGACTATTGTTTGAGCAATATTCAGATAGCTTAGTGAGTATTGATTTTTAATTGACTCTATTTCATATTGATCAAGTGACTCAAAAAGCCTTCTGTATTCGTGTTCTTCATTATTAAAGTATTTAACAGTTTCAAAATTCAAAAGACTATCTACTAACTTTGTACTCACCGCGTTATCAGCCGCGTTCATTCGTCGACGAAACTGTAATCTCCACTGGGTAACCGTAAAAGTAACGACAACATACAGACTGATTGTTATTAAAGTAACAAAAGCGTATTTCAGACCATAAATAAAAGCCAAAATTCCAGCAACTAAAAAAATTTCAATGATGGTTGGAATTACATTAAACAAAACATAATTAAGAAGAAAGTTTACTCCTTTGGTTCCACGATCAATAAATTTACTCAAGGCACCCGTTTGCCTTCCTAAATGAAACTGAAGAGATAGAGAGTGCAGGTGTTTAAAAGTACTTAAAGTTAGCTGAGTGATCGCATTTTGAGCGACTTTAGAGAAAATAGCGTTTCGAAGCTCTCCAAATGCCAGCGCAGACACACGCGCTATTCCATAAGAAATGATCAAGGCGAGTGGTATTAACATATAGACATTCAAGCCTTGAGAGAGCTCAGTTAGAGAGTCCACCGCGTAACCCAAAATGGGAGGCGTCCCAACATTGGCTGCTTTGGCTAGTAATAAACAAATGACAGCGGCGATAACCCTTAATTTCATGGATTTTTTATCTTTTGGCCACAAAAAGGGAGCTAAAAGATTAATGGTACGCTGTAGAGTTGATTGCTTCATTACTTATTATATAGGGATGATTTGAAGAATATAAATCTCTTAATTGGAAATAGCCATAATAGATATATTACGGAACCTTGATGATAATACTATTGAGTAGTTATTTATCTATGGATTTACAAGAATATTAATCAAATTAATCACTTAGAAATTCAAAAATATCTATGTGTTTTATGCAATAAACGTATGAAAACATATCAACCAGAAAAATCTTTTATTTTAATTCTATTAATTTAAAAAATAATTCAAGGGTTTATCTCATAAGTTGAACACATTTCATAAAAAAGTTAATTCGCATCTAAAAATTATTTATCAGAATATTTTGTCAGATGAAGAAATAAATAATTTAACAGTTCAAATTTTTGAAATAACTCCAAAAGTAAAAAATGATACTACATCAGAAAATTGGAATGAAAGTGATATTTTTTTAATTTCTTATGGGGACTCTATAGTTTCTGCTAAGGATAAAAAATTAAAAACTTTAAAAAACTTTGTTGATGAATTTCTAAAGCCTCATTTTAGTAATATTCATATCTTGCCATTTTTTCCATTTGATTCAGATGATGGTTTTTCTATAACTGATTATAAAAAAGTCCGTGATGATCTAGGAAATTGGGAGGATATTAGTTTGTTATCTAAAGATTATCGAGTAATGGCTGATATTGTGATCAACCACGCCTCTAAACAAAGTGAATATTTTCAGGAATTTATCAGAGGGAATTTTGAATACAAAGATTTTTTCATCTCACTTGATGAAGATGAAGGATTTGAAGAAGTTGTTCGCCCTCGAAGCTCTGATTTATTTCAAGAAGTAGAAATTAGTAATCAAAAAAAATATTTATGGTGCACCTTTAGCCATGATCAAATTGATTTAAATTTTAAAAATCCCAGAGTATTATTGTTTTTTATCAGGTTAATTTACCTTTATTTAAGGCACGGTATTAAAGTTTTCAGGCTTGATGCTGTTGCATTTTTATGGAAAGAGAAAAGTACTAATTGTCTTAATCTTCCCCAAACACACGAGGTTGTAAAACTAATTCGGACGATTTTAGATAATTATAATCAGAATAATTTATTAATTACCGAGACTAACCTGCCTAATCTTGAAAATCTTAGTTATTTTGGAAATGGCGATGAGGCAAATGCCATTTATAATTTTACGCTTCCCCCTCTTCTTCTTTGGACTCTATTAATGGGAGATAGTACAGCTCTGAGAAAATGGTCAATGGGTATGCCTCCAGCTAAAGAACATACAACTTATTTTAATTTTATTGCTTCCCATGATGGAATTGGTCTTCGTCCTACTGAAAATATTTTGACCGATCAAGAAAGAGGCACATTAATTGATATAGTTAAAGAATTTGGTGGGGTTATCAGTAATCGAAAAAAACCTGATGGGACTGAGACCGTGTATGAGCTAAATATAGCTCTCCTTGATGCTATGAAGGGCACATTCAAAGGCATCGATCATATGCAGGTTGATAGATTTATTGCCTGTCATGCTATTATGTTAAGTTTGGAGGGAATTCCTGCTTTTTATATTCATAGTGTTTTGGGAACAACTAATGATTATGAGCTAATGAAAAAGAATTCCCAAAATAGATCAATTAATAGGAAGTCTTGGGATATTAATGAAATTAAAAACAAATTACTTGATGATAAATCAATAAATAATCAAGTTTACAAATCAATTATAAATTTA
>JBJKYU010000009.1:0-17404 GCA_045560885.1 Alphaproteobacteria bacterium | reverse complement strand
TCATGATATTTGGAACATTTAAATAACTGCTAGAAGGAAGAGCTCCACCAACACAAATACTTTCATCAGCTAATTTTACATGCATGGCATCACTATCCACATCTGAGTGTATCGCTACTGATTGAACGCCTAGTTCTTTACATGCGCGAATTATTCTAACAGCAATTTCACCTCTGTTAGCAACTAATATTTTTTTAAACAATTAAGAAATTTCGAATAATGGTTGACCAAACTCAACAGCCTCACCATTTTTTATTAGGATAGATTTAACTACACCATCTTTATCTGATTTAATTTCATTAAAGGTTTTCATCGCTTCAATTAAACAAATAGTATCTCCTTTTTTAATATTTTGACCACTTTTTACAAAGGGTGGGGAGCTTGGTTTAGGAGTAAGGTAAATTATACCTACCATCGGACTATCAATACTTTGCATACTTGAGGCCTCATTGGTTTGGATATTAGAAACGCTTTGAGGTTGGCTTGATACAAGGTTTTGACCTACCTGTACGGAGCCTGAGCTATTAGAAATTTCTATGGAAATATTTTTATTTGAAAATTTCAAAGATCCTAAATTTTCATCTTTAAGTTTTTTAATCAGAAGATTAATCGAATTTTCAGTTTTCTTATCAATCATTTTCTAAATATACCTCATCAATTAAAAAATAAAACTGTTAACATTGATATTTATTTAAATTGTTTAGCTAATTTAAGTCTTTGATTATAATAATTTGATTTGATTTTCTTCCCGTAAATATTTTTTGAATTTTTCTCAATTTTATAATAGTTAAGCTGACCAACTAATTGACCATCTTTGATCATAAAAGGAGTATCATAAGCTCTTAATTCTAATACTGCAGGTACACCTTTTAGAAGACCAAAACCTGGGTCAAAAAAACCTGCATAATGTACTCTGAAATTTCCAAAACTATCTTTGAAAGGCTCTAATTCTGCTGCATTGTTTTCAGGAACTACGATAAACTCTTTAGATCTTAGTATATAAAACTCATCTTTTTCTATAATAAAAGAGTCACTTTTAGGAACTATCTCTTCCCAATATTTTTCTTTTAGGTAGTGATTAATTTTATTTAAATTTATAGAGGATGTTATTTTTTTGGCTCGATATGCAGATACTTTACCTTTTTGAATTGAAACAGAAATTTTTAATTTCTTTTGAATGTATTCATCTGATCCCTCAAAAAATCTTACTTGATTAAGGCAAATATTTTTTTTCAATTCGATGCTAAAAGATTGCGGTATAATTTCTAAATATAATTTACCAGAGTAGCCATATTCTATTTCATCATATTCAGTTCCATACTCAGTGATCAAACGTGTAAAAATGTCAAGCCTACCAGTTGTGCTTTTAGGATTAGCTTTACCTTTTATCTTTTTTGATAAATTCAAATTTTCATTTAATTCGCATAAATAAATACAATTTTTTTCAAATAGAAATTCCTTGTTAAGATCAATTTGAACTAAGGATAATTCATTAATGATTTTTGAAATTGGCTGTTTATTTGGAATAAAAGATGCTTTTATTCTGTAACATTTAGATGAGAGACTTAGGTCTAAAGATGCTGGTTGTATTTGATCTTTATTAAAAGAAGATGATGTTCTAATAGAATTTGCTTTAATTAAATTTTTGATATCTTTATTAATTAGATAGGGCATAAGAGTTGTCTATATTTGAAATTTTATTTTTATCATAATTATTGCAATAATAATCAATTTTTTGAGATTGTTTTGTTGTTTTAAAAAATTGGCAAAAATAAAAATTTGATAAATTTAAATCATTTATTTTTGAATAATATTTTCCATAAATATAATGAAAGTAGTATTCTTTTTGTAGAGCTTTAATTTCTTTGTTTTTCTCAATTATTTCATAAAGATCAGATAATTGATTGTCTATAATATAATTAAAGTATTCTATCTTTAAAAAACTATTATCATTAATAGAATACAATTCTTGAAATATGTTTTCATTTTTTAATCTGCCAATACCTTTCTTATATATTTCATAATTAACGTAAGCTTTTGGTATGGATTTTTCTTCGATTTGAGAGACTATACCTTTATCTAGATTTATAAAAAATTCATTAAAATCATCAATTTTAGAATTTTTACCATATTTAGCTTTTATCCAATTAAATTCTGAAGAGTTGATTTCTGGATCTTTTCTGACTAAACCTTTAAGTATGTTTATTCTATCTTCATTTCTTGGATGTGTAGCAAAGTAGACATTTTGGTTTTCTGGTAAATCTTCAATAAAATTAATTAAACCTTTTGTATTTAAATTCCTCTCTTTGATTTTGCTAATCATAAAATCATCAGCTTGAATTTCAAATTTTATAGAATTATATGAAAGGTCACTTAATAATTTTTGATTTATTGCTAGGTTAGATGCTATCCCAATGCTAGGGTCACCTGATATAACAGCTAAGCCAATAGACAATAAATTATTTAGAGAATTTGATTTTTTTGCATCTAATACCTTAATCTTTTTAGATGCATAATGATTATGTTCTATATGTCCTAATTCATGAAAATATATAGACTTCAAAGTATCCTCATCTTCGATTAATTTAATAAGCTCAGTTGTAAAATATATATTATTTTCTATTACAAATGCGTTTGGTTTGTTGTCAAAGACAATATAATTATGGAAATCATTATTATTATCACTTAAGTTTTGAAAATAATCTTCGGCAATTGGATCTCTTATTATCTCCAATGAATTAGCATTGAAACTAATTACAAAAAGAAAAAAACTAATTATTATCTTCAGCTGATTTTTTCTTAATTTTTCTTCTATAAGATTTTTCAGATTTTTCTTCAAAAGTATTTTTTTCGATTTTTTCTTTAGATTTGATATTAATTTTTTCAATAATTTTTTTATCTATTTCAAAAGTATTAAATTCTAATTCTTTTTCAACTTTTATAAATTTTACTTCAAAAGTTAATTTTAATGACTTAATTCTTTTATTAATCTCATTTTCATTATCTTTGAAAAACTGATCATCTATTCTAATCTCGTAAGTTTCGTTCTCATCCAATGAATTAAGGTTTTTAATAAGAGATATTAAATTATGTATTACAATAGACTTAGTTTTTTTCAATCCATTTCCATTACAACATTCACATTTTTGATAAAAGGTCTCATATATACTTTGGCCAATTCTTTGTCTTGAAATTTCCATGAGTCCAAATTGTGAAATTTTAGTCATTTGAACTCTTGCCCTATCTTTGTAAAAGAGTTCTTTAATTTTTCTTTCAACTTTATTGTTGTTTCCAGAAATACTCATATCGATAAAATCTATTACTATTAAACCGGCTATATTTCTAAGTTGTACTTGTTTAAAAATTTCATCACACGCCTCCAAATTAGTATTCAAAGCAGTGATTTCTATATTCTTTTCTGAGGTTGACCTACCGGAGTTTATATCAATACTAGTTAATGCTTCTGTAGGATTTATGACTAGATAGCCACCAGATTTTAAGTAAATATTTTCCTCACTAAGAGATTTAATTGGATTTTTTATTCCATAACTCTCAAAAAGGGAAAATTTTTCTTTATAAAGTGTAATCTTTTTATTTTTATTTACACTAAATTCATCCTCTAATTTTTTATATTCTTTTAAAGTTTTTGAGTCTGAGAAAATAATTTCATCAACAGATCTTTGGTTTAAGTCTCTGGCTATTTTAATTAGGGGCGTATCTAATTCAGATATTAATTTTGGTGCCTTGGATTTAAGAGTATCTTCTCTAATTTTTGTCCATAATTTTCTCAGATATGTAAAATCAGCTATTATATCCTCATCTTCAGCAGAAATAGCATTTGTTCTTATAATGATTGACATTCCTTCAGGTAAATTAAATCCATCATGAAGTTTTTTAAGTCTTTTTCTGTCATTGGGGTTTGATATTTTTTTTGAAACTCCCCCATTTGATGAATTATTAGGTAATAAAACGCTATATCGACCTGGTAAAGATATGAACGTAGTTATTGCAGCTCCTTTACTTCCTCTTTCTACTTTTACAATTTGTATCAATAAAACTTGGTCTTTTTTTATTACATCTTGGATTTTGTATTTTCTGTAAAAGGATAAAAATTGTTTTTTTGTCTGTTTCTCATCTTCGACATCTTCATTATTGCTTTTTGAGCTATCAATTACTTTTTCATTATGGGGTATCTTAAAATAACTCGGATGAATTTCATCAAATGGTAAGAATGCTTTTTTTTCAGATCCAAAATCAATAAATGCAGCTTGTAAAGATGGCTCTACTCTTGATACTATGCCTAAATATATATTATTTTTTTTGCTCGATATTAATTCGTCAGAATAGTCGAAATAATTGATATCTTGTCCATCTGTGGCGATGATACATAATTCTGAGTTGATGTTTCCATCAATAAAAATTCTTTTTGACATGTTTTTAAATCCTTTTGATATGATAAATTACAAGTAAAATTTGGATTACTTGATATGAAACTTTTTAAATTAATTAAATACATTTTTTTATTATTTGTATTAGGCATCTCAATCATGATTATTTTTTTATGGAACATCCAAGAAGATTTGCCAAATGCAAATATATCTGAATATTTTCCAAATGAAATAACTAAAATTTATGACGATAATTATGATTTATTATATCACGTAGGGACCAGAGATAGGTTTTATATCGAATATGACGACATACCTACTGGAATGATACAAGCTATCTTAGCTGCTGAGGATAAGACCTTTTTTCAACATCAAGGTTACGATATTAAAGGGATAATAAATGCTTTTTTAGTAAATTTAAAAAATATTTATTCCAAAACTAATAGTAACTATATTGGCGCTTCTACTATTACCCAACAATTAGTCAAAAATATTTTACTAAATAATGACCAAACAATCACTAGAAAAGTTAAAGAATTAATCCTTTCTATTAGAATTGAGAATGAATATTCAAAAGAATTTATTTTAGAATTATATTTAAATGAAATCTATTTTGGTAGAAGGTCATATGGAGTTGCATCAGCAGCAAATAATTATTTTAATAAATCTATTTTTGACTTAGATATCCATGAATATGCCTATTTAGCTGCGTTGCCAAAGGGTCCCAATAATTATGATCCTAAAAAAAATTATCTGAAAGCTTTCGACAGAAGAAATTATGTTTTAAATCAAATGCTTTTGAATAATTTTATTGATGAAAAAATGTATGAAATATATTCAAAGAAAGAGATTATTTTATCTGAGAGAAATAATAACAAATATAATCTTGATTATAAGACTGACTATATTCTTCAACAAATTTCTCAAAATTCTATTAGTGCAAATGCATA
The DNA here is from genome assembly GCA_045560885.1 of Alphaproteobacteria bacterium. Classification (GTDB taxonomy): domain Bacteria; phylum Pseudomonadota; class Alphaproteobacteria; order HIMB59; family HIMB59; genus HIMB59. The sequence continues at coordinate 12,066 of JBJKYU010000009.1, read as the reverse complement.
CTATATTCAATCAACCATTGACCAAAATCTACAATTCTTAGCTGAAAAATCTTTATTAGATAATTTATTACTTTTTGAAAAAAAATATAAAAATTGGTTCGGTAGTTTTAAGGATTTAAGTTCAATTCAGGAGCTTAATTATTCCCCTCATTGGAGCATAGCTAAAGTTCAAAAAATTCTAAAGAATAGTGTTGAATTAGAATTATTAAAAAATGGAGAAACCATTGTAATCACTGATGATTTAAATTTATTTGGTTCTAAAAAACAAAAACCATCTTCTTTTTTAGTCTCAGGTGATTATTTGTATTTAACTCTGATTCATGAAAAATACTTTTTAGCACAAGACATTGATATAAATGGATCCGTTTTGGTTATGGATCCTTATAATGGAAACATACTGGCTATGGTGGGTGGAACTAACTATTTAAAAAGCAATTTTAATAGAGCTACTCAGGCTTTTAGACAACCAGGATCATCAATAAAACCTTTTATTTATGCAAGCGCTTTAGAAAATAAATTATATTTGCCTAATACTTTGATTTTGGACTCTAGCGTTTTATTAGAACAAGGACCTAATTTGCCAATATGGGTTCCAAAAAATTACTCAGATAAATCGTATGGTGAAATGACATTTAGAAGAGCTTTAGAAAATTCAAACAATCTAATTACTTTAAAGATAGGGTTAGATTTAGGTATTAATAAAGTTTCAAAATTTTTTGAAGAAATAAATTTATATGAAAATGATATGCAAAAAGATGTGTATTCATCATTACTTGGTGCTATTGAAAATAATTTGTTAAATATTACTAAATCATACTCAGTTTTCATCAACGGCGGATATCAAGTTGAGCCAAATATAATTAAAAAAGTTGTTTCAGATAAAGGAAATTTAGTTTTAAATCAAGATTACTTTTCATGTAATTACTGTGATTTTCAAATTACTGACCGCTCTTATAGAAAACCTCAAATTCAAAGCAAACAAGATAATATAATCTCACCTCAAACTTCATATCAAATACTAAGTATTCTCAGAGGTGCGATTGAAAGAGGAACAGGAAAGTCTTTAAATAGTATTAAATATCCAATTGCAGGTAAAACCGGAACTACTAATGATAGTAAAGATTTATGGTTTTTTGGATTAACACCGAAGTTTGTGGTTGGTGTTTATGTCGGCTATGATAATCCAAAAAAAATTGGCTATAGAGAAACGGGTTCATCTGTAGCATTGCCAATTTTTAAAAGTTTTATCGAGGCATACCTTCAAAAAAATACAGACGAGGACATAGATTTTTTTATTCCTGATAATATTATTTTAAAAAAGATAGATGCAAATACAGGTTCTTTTGAAACTAAAAATTCTTCAATAATTGAATATTTTACTAAAGATCAACTTGAAACTATCAATAATCTAAATAAAGTGAATACTATCGGCGGTATTAACTAATGGATAAATTTGAACTTATTAATTTGATAAAAGATATAGAAAATGTCCTTACTTTAACAAGGAGGGGTCTTTGACTATGAAAACTCTAATAAAAGGATATTAGAAATCAATGAAATGCTATCTAGTCCTGATAATTGGAACAACATCTCTTTAATTAACAAATCACAAACTGAGTTAAAATCTTTAAAAAATAACATAAATAATTTTGATGAATTGAATAACTTATTTAACGATTACAAAGATTTTGCTGAGATTTATGAAAGTCTCAATCCAGATGATAAAAATGAACTTGTTGCTAATCTTCAGCAACTAAATCAAAATTTAGAAAAACTCAAAATTCAATCCCTACTGAATGGAGAAACCGATGATTGTAATTGTTTTGTGGAAATCCATGCCGGAGCAGGGGGCACAGAAAGTCAAGATTGGGCTGAAATGCTAATGAGAATGTATGGGAGATTTGCTGAGAAGAACGAATATAAATGCTCAGTCATCGATTATCAAAAAGGAGAGGAGGCAGGTATTAAAAATACAACCCTTTTACTCTCAGGTTTCAAATCTTATGGATATCTAAAAAAAGAGTCAGGAATTCATCGATTAGTAAGAATATCTCCCTTTGACTCAAACAAACGTCGACATACTAGTTTTTCAAGTGTTTGGGTATATCCTGAGATTGATGAAAATATTGAAGTGGAAATTAATCCCAAAGATCTAAGAATAGATACTTATAGGGCTTCAGGAGCAGGTGGCCAACACGTTAATAAAACAGATAGTGCCGTAAGAATTACACATCTAAAATACAATGTAGTAGTTCAGAGTCAAAATGAACGTTCTCAGCATCGAAATAGAGATACTGCTATGAAAATGCTGAAATCTAGGATTTATGAAATTGAACTTGAAAAACAAAATGAAGAAAAAAAGAAAGATGAAAGTAATAAAAAAGAAATCGGTTGGGGAAACCAAATAAGATCGTATGTATTACATCCATATAAAATGGTAAAAGATCTTCGCACAAATCATCAAACATCTAATACTGAAGCGGTGCTTGATGGAAGTATATTTGATTTTTTAGAGGCAAGTCTTTTAGATGATTAAAAAACTTTTTTTAATATCTTTTTTTATTTTATTCTCTGATGGCTTATTTGCCTATAATTATGAATATAAATCAGACGATGTATCAATAAGCCTAAAATTTGATGAGAGTAAAATTAGCGAAATTAAATTTGAATTTGTAAAAGATAATCAAAAACATTTTGGAATAATCGACTATAGTAATAAAGAAATAAATATTAATTTAAATACTAATATAATCACCTTTGATGAATTCAAAAAGTTTTTTCCAAAACCTCAATCAAATAATAAGTTAAAAAAAAAATTAACTTTAATTGGGAAATAGCTGAATTATTTGTTTCTGATAAATATTCGCTATATTCAAATAAATTAAATTTTACTTATAACAAAGGTTTTGAATTACTTACTTTTTATGATTCTAAAAAAGATTTTGAATTCTCAATTCTTCCTAATTTAAATGGAGATAAACAACTTTATCTTTCAGCAAGAGATGCTGGTCAATTTTTTTATGCTCAAAAAATTACAAAAAATCTGATAGGGGGAGCATTAATTGGTAAAGGTAATTTTAGAAGATTTGATGATTACGATTTAACCATTAAGGTAAAGGACTTTAGCGTTAACAAAGAGTCTAAACTTTATAATCTAATTTTTACTTCTCGTTTACTTGATATTTTCTCTATTTTACAAAACAAACAAGACGAATTTAATTATCTTGAGATACCTATTCAAAAAAAAGGTAAAGTATTTAATTTTGATCATGCAATCATGCTGGGCGGAACAGTTGCTTTTTCTTTTAAAGGGGAGGCCAACCCAAGTCAAAAAACTGCTAGTGTTAACGGTACTTATGGACCTCTTTACCTATTCGAAAAAAACTTTCAAAACGTTCCATTTTTAAAGGAGTTATTTGGTAAAAACGTTGAAGAGAGTCTTATAGCTGCTGATTTTAAAGTATCAAAAAATGGTAATAAAACAGATTTTATATTTAACCCTCTATCTGTTTTGACTCCTGGAAAAACCAGAAACTTCTTTGATATATGGGAATAGTTATTTTAGTATTTTTATGACATCACCAACAGAAAGACTACCTGAGGATAGTATTTCTGCCCTGACACCACTTTTATTTACTAACATTTTAACGAGACCTTGTATTTTAAGTCGATCTTGTAAATATTTGCAAGGTTGACAAATTTCATGAATTTTTAAAGTTATTTCATTAATTTTAATTTTTTTATTGATTAATTCATTTAGATTTATCCCGGAGACGATAATATTTCTCCTAAAATCTTTAGCATCTATATTCTGTTTAATTTCATTATTGAAATTATTAATATCTTCTAAATTTATTAGCGTTACCTGTTCTTTTTTTTCTTTAAAATTTTCATAATATCTATCATTAACTATCCCTTTTCCTTTTTCTAGAATAGCCTGATTGACATAAAAAGTATTTTCTTCACTTATATTTGTAATGTTGATTGCTTCAATTTTTCCCATTTTTCAATATATTTGCAAATTTATTTCATTATAATTTTATTATGGAAGATAACACTAATTTATACAATCAAAGAAATATTTTAATACGCAACTTCCTTATTTTTTCTCGTCTTGCTCCATTGATTACAAGCTTAATTGGTTCTATATTAATAAATAAGATTTTTCTTAAATCTGTAAATTTGATTAATCTTGATTTTATTTTAATCTTTTTATCTCTTTATTTGGTCCTATATGTTTTTATTTCCTATACCAAAACTCTTTGTGAACAATTAGCTATTGTTAATCAAAAAATTGATACTTATAACGACTCATAGGCCTATATATCTAATTTAAATTTCTCTTCTTTTATAGAGTGTGATAGTTTATAAAAGAACAAAATATGAACAAAAATGAAGGAGATTTTAAGGAGAACTTAACCCCCATTCCTTATGTATTATCAAGAATTTCTGCTGGTTTTCCTTCTCCGGCAGATGATTATATAGAAAATAATTTAAGTCTGTCAGAATTATTGATTAGAAATCATTTATCAACTTTTTTGATGAAAACGAGTGGAGACTCCATGATGGATGCGGGTATTAATGATGGAGATATCTTAGTGGTTGACCGCAGTATTGAACCTAAAAATAGAGATATTGTCATTGCTATACTAGAGGGCAATTTAACTGTAAAGCGCTTACTTTTTAAAACGAATGGTTCAGTAGTGCTAAAATCAGAAAATACGGCTTATAAAGATATCAAAATACCAGAGTCAGCAGACTTAGAGATATGGGGAGTGGTCACTAGTGCTATTCATCAATTTATTAAGTAAATGAATGTTGTAGCATTGGTGGACTGTAACTCGTTTTATGCTTCTTGCGAGGCTATTTTTAAACCTCACCTAAAAAATCAACCTGTAGTGGTTCTTTCAAATAATGATGGTTGTGTCATTGCGAGGAGTTCTTTAGCAAAAAAAGTTGGGATTAAGATGGGGGTTCCTTTTTTTGAAGTTAAAAAATTAGTAAAACAAAATAACGTAAAAGTCTTCTCTTCAAATTATACCTTATATGCAAATATTTCTTCTAGGGTGATGGGGGTATTGAAAAATTATTGTGATGAATTAGAGATCTATTCAGTAGACGAAGCTTTTTTGATTTTAAACAAATACTCTGAAAGAAGTTTTTTTCAAAGAGCAATGCAGATTAAAAAAACTGTTAAAAAATGGATTGGAGTTCCGGTTAGCATAGGTATAGCCAATAATAAAACACTATCTAAGATAGCTAACCATTTAGCTAAAAAAGATGAACTCGGAACACAGGTAGTCGAATTATTAGATCGGCAACAAATAGAAATAGCATTAAAAGTATTAGAAGTAGGAGACATTTGGGGGATTGGGAGTAGAATTTCAAAATTTCTTCAATCCAATTCAATACAAACAGCTTATGATCTATATTCTTCTGATCCAAGATGGGTACGACAACATCTAGGAGTGGTAGGAGAAAGAACCTATCGAGAATTACATGGAGAGATGTGTTTTCCTATCATAGAAAGCCCTGAGGCAAAAAAACAATGTCGCGTATCCAGATCATTCGAGAACTATGTTGAAAATTTCAAAGAACTTGAACAAAGAATTATTTCTTATGCCACGCGTGCATCTGAAAAAAATAAGATCAGATAATTTGCAGGCAAAAAGAATAACAGTTTTTATTCGTTCCAATAAATTTAATCAGAAAAATCAACCCTATTATGGAGATAAAACTTATAGCTTTATTTCACCAACTAATGATTTATTTGAAATAGTTCGCTTAGCAGTTGAGGCATTGAGTTCTATTTATAAGCCAGGAATAAAATACAAAAAAGCAGGAGTTTTGTTATCCGATTTAAGTACCGAAGGTATTTATAATCGAGATTTATTCTTTCAGAGATCAGAGAAGGATCTATTAAAGAAAATAAAGGTAAATAGAGTTTTTGATCGATTAAATAGTAGGTACGGTAGCGGGACTATCTGCATAGCAAAAGAAAACTATGAGAAATTCTATCTTACAAGAAGAAAGAATTTGAGCCCCGCTTACACTTCAAATTTTTATGACCTACCTGTAGTTAATTAACTGCAGGTATAGCTGATAAGGACTCTTCAAAAGCTTTAGCATCGAAGGAATCTTCAGCTAAATTACCAGAGAAATAATCCATATATGCTTGCATATCAAAGTGACCATGACCACAAAGATTAAACAATATAGATTTTGATTTTCCTTCTGCTTTGCATTTTAAGGCTTCATCCACTGTGCCTTTAATAGCATGGGTAGCTTCGGGTGCAGGCATAATACCTTCTGTTCGTGCAAACTGAATACCAGCTTCTAAACATTCTTTTTGACCATAAGCACGTGGCTCAACATGACCATGATGAACTAAGTGACTTAACATTGGTGCCATGCCGTGATATCTCAATCCACCGACATGAGTAGGCGATGGCATGAAGTCTGACCCTAACGTATGCATCTTCATTAATGGAGTAGACTTTAAAGTATCACCAAAATCATAAGAGTAGGTTCCTTTAGTTAAAGAAGGACAAGATGAAGGTTCTACTGCTATTGCATGAACATTTTGCTCTCCTCTAAACTTTTTACCAAGAAATGGATTACAAAGACCTGAAAAATTACTTCCACCTCCGGTACAGCCTACAACGATATCAGGATAATCATCAGCCATTTCCATTTGAAGTAGGGCCTCTTGACCAATAATTGATTGATGCATAAGCACATGATTTAAAACACTACCAAGTGCATATTTAGTATCATCATTAGTCGCAGCAACCTCAACCGCTTCAGAAATAGCAATACCTAATGAACCTGAATTATTAGGATCTTTTTCTAATATTGCTTTTCCAGAATTAGTTAAATCTGAAGGACTGGCAACAACGCTACCTCCATAGCCTTCTATAATTGCTTTTCTGTAGGGTTTCTGGTTAAAACTAACCTTCACCATAAATACTTGAATTTCGATACCAAATACTGCGCCAGCATATGATAAAGCAGTACCCCATTGACCAGCACCTGTTTCAGTTGCTATTTTTTTGACACCTGCTTCTTTGTTATAAAAAGCCTGTGCTAATGCTGTATTGGGTTTGTGGCTACCTGAAGGACTAGCTCCTTCATATTTGTAATAAATTCGTGCAGGGGTATCCAAGGCTTTTTCTAAAGCTCTTGCTCTCACTAATGGTGTACATCTCCAACGACTATAAGCCTCTTGAACAGGTTTAGGGATATCAATATATCGATCCTGAGAGACTTCCTGCATGATAAGCTCCATAGGAAAAAGAGGGGCCAAATCATCTGGGCCGATGGGTTGTTTTGTTCCTGGATGTAAAGGAGGACTCATAGGTTCCTTTAAATCCGCTACCAGATTGTACCATTGTTTCGGCACATCACTGTCTTTTAAAAAAAATTTACTATCCTCACTCATAATGAATGAATCTTAATATATTTTAATTTATTTATGTAGTTTTTTTTAATCCGTATAATAGCGACTGGAGGCAGCTTCTTTGTTAAATAGCGGTATTAATTGAGCAGCTAACACACCAATTAAAATTAAGATACAACCAAAGATTTGAATTATTGTTAAAAATTGAGAAAGAATTATCCAAGCAGCTAGAGCCCCAAAAACCCCCTCTAAGGAAAATGTAATAGCTGCCGTTGAAGGCTTAACATATCTCTGACCTATTACTTGTAAAGTATATGCAATACCTACAGACATAATCCCTACATACAATAATTCAAAGGACTCTTTATAAATTCCACTTAAAGAAGGATCTTCAAAAATAAACATAAAAGGAAAACTATAAATAAAACATAATAAAAATTGAGCAGAAGCTAGGCTAAAAGGAGCATCAACAATTTCAAAATACTCATCGATCAATATACAGTGGAGAGCAAAAAATAGTGCACAAACCACAACTAGAAAATCTGCAAATTGTGCTTCGAAAGAATTTTCAATTGTTAAATAGTATGAACCGACTAAACAAATACTTACAGATAGCCAAATACTCCAATGAATTTTCTTTTTAAGAATAAATCGAGAAATAATTGGAACAAAAGGAACGTAGAGAATAGTTAAAAAAGCAGCATTTCCTATTTTTGTGTATTGAAGCGCATATTGTTGTAAATAGGAACCAAGAAGCAAACATAAACCTGTTGCTAAAATGATTAGTATAAGTTTTTTTTTATTGGTAACTTTTTTTATTAGTGAAATTTCTTTTAAGGCAAAAGGTAGAACTAGGAGGCCTCCAATAATAAAACGAATATTGGTGAAAGTTAGGGGACCTACGTATTCCATTCCCGTAGTCTGCGCAACAAAAGCCGTGCCCCAAATGAGAGCCGCACCTATTAGGCACAATGTTGAAATAAACTGTTTGGAAAACATAAAGAAAACTGGCTCCGCAGGTAGGATTCGAACCTACGACCTGTCGGTTAACAGCCGAATGCTCTACCGCTGAGCTACTGCGGAACGTTGAAACAAACTACAATAATTTTTTGATTTTTCAATTAGCATTTTAGGATTTATTGCTCTTCAAAATCTTTATTATCATTATAATTTATCAATATGAACAAACCTATTTCACCTTGTATTTCTGTATGTAAAACTGACCCAGAAACTGGATATTGCTATGGTTGTGGCAGAACCAATGAAGAGAAGTCTATTTGGAAGGAAGAAGATACTTCTAGAGACTGGAAAAAAGAAAACCTAGAAATAATTAAAGGCCGACTCTCTGGATGGCAATTAGACTCTTTTAATAAATCATATGAATTCAAATTAAAAAATGGAATTTCTTTGATTAAACATAAATTAATGAATAAATGAAAAAAATTAAAGGCTCTTGCCTCTGTAAAAATATAGTTTTTGAAATTTTCAATGAATGTAGATACTCAGTCTTATGTCATTGTACAATGTGCCAGAAATCCAATGCAGAATTTAGCAATTACACTAAAGTAAAAAAACAAAATTTTAAATTCATCCAAAAAAAAAATTTGAAATGGTTTCATTCTAGTAAAAATTTTAAGAGAGGATTTTGCTCTAATTGTGGAAGTTCATTATTTTTTCAATCAAGATCATCAAATGAAGAATTAGCTATTTCTTCTGGTTCATTAAATAGCAAAGTCCCTGTAAAAGGACATATCTTTTATAAAGATAAAAAATCAAATTTATCATTTCCTAAGATACACAAGAAATATTCTCAATCAGCTCAAGGTTTTTTTGATAAATTTATTTATAAAATTAAATGAATATATCGTTGTTCTTAAAAATAATTGGAATTATTTTTGTAATATATCTGATTATAGTTTTTTACGTTTATTCCAAACAAAGATCTCTTTTATATGTCCCTAATATTGATAATTATGATGATGAGACTCTGATCATTGATGTAAATGAGGTTTTTATAGAAAATAGTGATGGAAATAAACTACGTTCAGTTTTTTATGAAAGCCCAAAGACTACAAAAAATACGTTATTGATGTTTCATGGTAACGCTGGTCCGATTGAAAATAGATTTTATAAATTAAATAAATTATCAAAATATAATCAAAATATTCTTCTTATATCTTGGCGTTCTTACAGTGGTAACGAAGGGAGTCCTACTGAGCAGGGGCTCTATGATGATGCTAAGAGCGCTATCAAGTGGCTTCAAAATAAAGGGTATGAAAGTGAAGATATTGTTATTTATGGTGAATCACTTGGAACTGCAGTTTCAATTGAAATGACTCAAAATAAATCTTTTAAAGGATTAATTTTAGAGGCTCCATTTACCTCTATGGTCGATGCTGCTAAATTTCACTATCCCTATTTGCCAGTTTCTTGGATGCTTAAAGATCGATACATGAGCAAAGATAAAATTAAGAATATAAAATCTCCTTTATTGATTATGCATGCAAAAGGAGACTCGATAGTTCCTTTTTGGATGGGTGAGAAGATGTATGAATTAGCTAATGAGCCTAAAATGAATTATTTCATTGATGAGAATGAACATTTAGTAACTTATGACGATGAATTAATGAAAAATATGGATAATTTCTATAAATTAATTGATGTAAATGAATAAGTATCAAAATCTTCCAGAGTTATTTTTTTCAAAATCAAAAGAGAATTTAAAAAATCAGCATTTGTTAAAAATTAATAACAATACCAATCAAATTGAAAGTTGGACTTGGTCAAATACTTATAGTTCTGTAAATAAAATATATCAGTTTATTCTTTCTCAAAATTTAGAGAAAAATGAGAGAATTTTACTAGTTTCTGAAAACAGACCTGAATGGATGGCAGCAGATATCGCTATTATGTCCAATCAGTTAATAGCTGTTCCAAACTACATCACCTATACTTCAAGAGATTTTGAACATATTTTAAATGACTCCAAACCTAAGGGTTTAATAGTTTCTAATAAAACTCTTCTCGATACTGTGTTGATAGCGGCTAAGAAAATAAATTTTGAATTACAATTTATTATTTGTTTTGATCAATTTGAGAATACAAATATTCCAAACTTAACTTTTTATGATGATTTAATCGAAGATCCTTCAATAGAACCTAATAAATACCAATCAATTCAGAGAAATGATCCTGCAAGTATTATTTATACTTCGGGAACCCAAGGTCTCCCCAAAGGAGTCATTTTAAGTCATGGGGGAATTTTAAGTAATTGTGAAGGTGCATATGAATTATTACAGACTCTGAAAAGCCCAGATTTAACTTTTTTAACCTGGCTGCCTTTATCTCATTCGTATGAACACGTAGTGCAGTTTGTTACTTTAATGATGGAGGCAAAAGTATTTTATAATAAAAGTATTGAGACTCTTCTTCCAACCATCAAAATTGCTAAACCTCATATAATGACTGCTGTTCCTCGATTTTATAATAATCTTTTTGCAAAAATGCAGATTAATTTAAATAATCAATCCCAGTTTAAACAAAATTTATTCAATAGCGCAATATCACTAGGAACCAAAAAACTCCATCAACAAAAATTATCCTTCATTGAAAAGATTTTAAATTTCTTACTTGATAAATTAGTTAGAAAAAAAGTGAAAAATAATTTTGGTGGAAGATTAGAGGCATTTGTTTCAGGAGGAGGTCCTTTGGATAGCCGAGTAGGAGAAGCTCTTAATGCTCTAGGACTCAAGACGCTGCAAGGTTATGGTTTAACAGAAACATCTCCTGTTGTGAGTTGTAATCCTTTACACAAAGTAAAAGTTGAAACTGTAGGACCTATTTTTCCTGGAGTGGAGGTTAAGTTAGCTGAAGATGGCGAAATACTAGTTAGAGGAGAGAATTTAATGCTTGGTTATTGGAATAACCCAGAAGCAACCAATAAAACCATTATTAATGGATGGCTACACACTGGAGATATTGGCGAGTTTGATGGAGAGGGGTATTTAAAAATTACTGACAGAAAAAAAGATATTATTGTATCATTAGGGGGCGATAATATAGCCCCTTCAAAACTTGAAAATTTACTAACCCTTTCCTCAGATATCGAGCAGGCCTGTGTTTTTGGAGAACAAAAAAACTATATTGCAGCATTGATAATTTTAAGCGCTGATAGCAAAGCTACAAAAGAGTTAATAGATCTTTATATAGAAAAGATGAATGCTGATTTAACACCGCCTGAAAAAATTAAACGATATCATATCATTGATGAACCATTTACGATTGAAAATAATTTGATGACACCCACCATGAAAGTTAGAAGACACGAAGTTGAAAAAAAATACTCTGAGGTCATTAACGGAATGTTTTAATGCAGTTATTTGCTGCATTAGATTTTGAAACAGCTTCTAGTGAAAGAAATTCTGCTTGTGCTATTGGATATGTAATCTTTAATCATTCTAAAATTATAAAAAAACAAGCGTATCTCATTAAACCACCGAAACCGGAAGTTCAGTTTACTGAAATCCATGGATTAACATGGGATATCCTAAAAAAAGAAAAAACATTTGATAAGGTTTGGCGTTTGATTAAGGATGAATTACTAAGAGTTGATTATTTTTTTGCTCATAACGCACCTTTTGATAGGTCTGTTCTTCATTCTTGCTGCT
>JBJKYU010000008.1:0-17611 GCA_045560885.1 Alphaproteobacteria bacterium | reverse complement strand
GAACATCTTCTTCTTTTAATAAAAATCAGATTCAACCAGCCTCTTTAGACTTAAGTCTCTCATCTAAATGTTATAGAATAAAAGCATCTTTTATTCCAAATAAACAGCCAATCTCAAGAATCATTAATGAATTATCCTTAGTTCAAATTGACCTTAATAAGGAATTTCTATTTGAAAAAAATTGTATTTATTTATGTGAATTAAATGAAAGTTTGAATTTACCAAAAAAGATAAAAGGTAAAGCTAATCCTAAAAGCACAACTGGTAGGCTAGATATTTTTACACGTTTGATCACTGAATATGGAACTGAATATGATGAAATAGACTATGGCTATTCTGGTAAGTTATATTTAGAAATTATACCACAATCTTTTAGCATCGAATTAAAAAAAAATATTTGCCTTAATCAAATAAGATTTTTTGAGGGATCAGGTGAAAACATACAAAAGAAAATAAAAATTTCTGTTTCAATTAAAAAAGGTAAAGTATCTGCATATCGAGCTAAAAAAATAACATCCTCTATAAATTTAAATAAAATTAATCATTACCTAAAAGAAAAATACTGGGAAGAGATAGTTCCTAAAAGTGACTCTTTTATTATAGAAAAAGACGAGTTTTATATTTTAAGATCTAAAGAGTCTATTGTAGTTCCTGAAAATAATGCAGCAGAATTAGAACCTTTCAAAGATAGCTTTGGTAATTTTAGAGTACATTACGCAGGTTTTTTTGACCCTGGTTTTGGTCTTGTAAAAGGCGTTCCAGCCGTATTAGAATTAAGAGCCTATGATACCCCATTTATGATCAAAGATGGTCAATTAGTTGGTCAGCTTAATTATTATCAAATAGAGAAAAAATTCAAAAAATATTTATGGGAAAAAAAATCAAATCTAATTACTATAATCAAAGACTTAAATTAGCTAAACAATTTAAATGAACATCAATGTTAACAGTTTAATTTTTTAATTGATGAGGTATATTTAGCAAATGATTGATAAGAAAACTGAAAATTCGATTAATCTTCTGATTAAAAAACTTAAAGATGAAAATTTAGGATCTTTAAAATTTTCAAATAAAACTATTTCCATTGAAATTTCTAATAACTTAGGTTCTGTTCAGATAGCTCAAAGCCATATATCTAACCAGCCTCAAAACGACTCTAATACCCCAACCAATGAGTCTTCAAGTATGCAAAGTATTGATAGTCCGATGGTAGGTATAATTTTATCTTACTCCTAAACCAAGTTCCCCACCTTTTGTAAAAAGTGGTCAAAAAATTAAAAAAGGAGATACTATTTGTTTAATTGAAGCGATGAAAACCTTTAATGAAATTAAATCAGATAAAGATGGTGTAGTTAAATCTATCCTAGTAAAAAATGGTGAGGCTGTTGAATTTGGCCAACCACTATTCGAAATTTCTTAATTGTTTAAAAAAATACTAATTGCTAATAGAGGTGAAATAGCTGTTAGAATAATCCGAGCATGTAAAGAACTAGGAATTCAATCTGTAGCGATCCACTCAGATGTAGATAGCGATGCTATGCACGTAAAACTAGCTGATGAAAGTATTTGTGTTGGTGGAGCTCTTCCGTCTAGCAGTTATTTGAATATTCCAAATATCATGAGTGCAATTAACATTACTGGAGCTGAAGCTGTACACCCAGGATATGGTTTTCTTAGTGAAAATGATAAATTTGCAAATATTTTGCAAAAACATGATGTTAAATTTATTGGCCCTTCTTCAAAATCAATCTTAGATTTAGGAAATAAGAGCAATGCTTTAAAATTAGCTAATGAATACAAATTGCCAATACTTGGTAATCCTGAAGCTAAAAATATCAAAGATACTTCTGATGCCCTAAAAATTGCTAAATCTATTGGTTATCCAGTTGTAATAAAAGCTGCTTATGGTGGCGGCGGTAAAGGAATGAGAGTTTTCAATAATGATAATGAAATCAAACAATATTTCCAGCAATTAAAAACAGAAGCTAAAAACTATTTTGGAAACGATACTATGTACGCAGAAAAGTTTTTAACTAATGCAAAACATATAGAATTTCAGGTGATTTCTGACCCCAAACACCAAACAGCAAAGATAATTGGGCAAAGAGACTGCTCAATACAAAGAAAAAATCAAAAAATTATTGAAGAAAATACCATCAGATTTTGTTGATATAAATAATATAGAAAATTTAGAAAATAATGTCCAAAATTTACTGATATCAAGTCAATATGAGGGTGTTGGTACACTTGAATTTTTATACCAAGATAATCAAATTTATTTTATTGAGATGAATACAAGACTGCAAGTTGAACATCCGGTAACCGAAGAAGCTTATGATTTAGATTTAGTAAAAAATCAAATTATGGTGGCTGCAGGTTATAAAATAGAGATTCATGATTTAAATAAAAAATTTCATACTATTGAATGCCGGATAAACGCTGAAAATGCAAAAGATTTCTCCCCTAGCCCAGGTACAATTAAGTTTATAAATTTACCGGGGGGTCGAGGTGTCAGAGTAGATACAGCTATATACACTAATTATCGAGTTAATCCGCATTATGATAGTCTTATTTTAAAATTAATTTCAAGAGGTGAAAATAGAGATGAAGCTATTTCAATTATGCATAGAGCCTTGAATGAGATTATCATTGAAGGTATCGATACTAACATAGATCTTCATAAATGGATTTTAAAACAAGATATATTTATTAGTGGTCAATATAATACTAATTGGCTTGAAAAAAATATTTCTAATTTTCATTAGAACAAGATTTCAAAGTAACTTCATATATTTTATTTGAATATAAATTTAATTCATCAGTAATTGAAAAAAACCAACCAATAAAAATATCTTCCTTTTGAGAAATTTTAATTAAAGCTATTTCATCAACATATTTATCAAATTTAATATTTTCACATGTTATCAATTCAAAAGAGAGGTTGCGAAATTGAATTTCTTTTGAAAAATTAAGCTCATATTTTGTAGAGGCTGATTTATCTAAAATTAAAATTAAAGCATTTCTGCTATTTTCAGAAAAAGCTTGAGAAGAAAAGGTATTAATTAAAAATAAAACTATTAATAATCTCTTCAAGAGATACAGCATCGACATTATTTTCCGTCAAATCATTATTTTGATAATATTGTTCATTAATGCCCATTGATACTTCTATGTAAGGAGAACCAATAAAGCCATTATTTGCTATTTTAAATTCAGAATCTAATGGAATTTTTAAATCATAGTAGAGAGAGCTTTTTACTATTGCCATATAAGAGTCGCCATCTAAAGAAATTTCTGTGACTTCGCCAATTTTTACACCCTTAGTTTTAACATCAGCGCCCACGGTAAGGTCGCCAATATCAAAAAAATTTGAATTTAAATTTATTTTTTTAGAATTATCAAAATAATCAATTTTTAAAGAAAAATAAAAAAAAGATATCAATGTGATAATTAGTATTAATAACCCAATGATAAATTCAAAGCTTATTTTATTATTCATTTATATTCCTTAAATACCTTAAAAACATATCTATCGAATAGGAGTCTGTAGTTTCTGAAAATGAAATATTTTGGTTTAAAGAGTCAAAAGGGATATCAAAACCAGGATTGATAAGCAGAGATTTTTTTCCGAATAGACCTTCTGACCTTATAGACGCGATAGAGTCTTTGGGTATATCAAAATCTTTATCTATAAAACCCGTAACAGCAATTAAATCATTTTCTATTTCAAGATTTGTTACTTTCCCGATAGGAATACCTGCTAATTTGACATCAGATCCAATATCAAGACCTTCAACATAACTAAAGTGAGCTTTAAAATGATTTATTTGAGGATTGAAAGAATTAAATAGAAAATAAAAGATTAAAAAAATACATAGAAATACAAATCCTATTTTTAAATGAAATGATGGAGAAAAACTATCTAACTCAATTTTTATTTGGGCTGCCAACTATTATAACCTTTAGTGTCATTTGGTTTATGAGTGGTGATATGTTTTTGAGTACGCCCCTTGATGTTGTTAACAAGCTCATCAAGCTCATGAATATTCTTATCTAATACATCGGATGTATTATGGAGCCAATTATGATAATTGGTTGGAATAGACTCAGGACCTAAGCCATCAGCATAAATGATCCATCTTTTAGTTGAATTTTTTTTATCTTGATAAAATTTATTACCTAGCGAATCTTGATGAACAAGATTACCATTGAAATAAGAATATATTTTAAAACCTAATGACATTTTTCTAATTGTAAAATCAATGTTCAAGATAATACTAATTTTTACATTTGTAATAGTCAATTTATCACAGTTAAGTTTAGCTAAAATAGCCAGTGTAATAGGAAATCCTATCACCAATGAGATATATTTCGAGGTAAACAAAAATACAAGAAATTACCCGGCATCTTTAACTAAGATAATGACTCTTTATATAGTTTTTGATGAGCTAAACGAAAACAATCTTAAATTAAATGACAAAATAGTATTTTCAAAAAAAGCTACTCTACAACAACCTTCAAAATTAAATATACCTCAAGGCAAATCTATAACAATTGACCAGGCTATAGATGCCTTAGTAATCAAATCAGCTAATGATGTAGCAATAGCGGTTGCTGAAAAAATATCAGGATCTGAAAAAGCTTTTGTAAAAAAAATGAATCTAATAGCAAAGAAAATAGGTTTAAAAAATACTAATTTTGCTAATCCACATGGCTTGCCTAATAAATCAAATCTTTCATCGGCTAATGATATGTTTATTTTAAGCTCTGAATTGATTAAACAATATCCAGAATATCTAGATAGATTTAAAAGAAAGAAAGTTACTATCAATGGTAAAACTTATAAAACCCATAATACCCTATTAAATAAATATGATAATTATATCGGTTTGAAAACTGGATATATTCGAAAATCTGGTTTTCAAATATCATTACTCTCAAAGATAAATGAAAACTATTTACTTGGTATATACTTTGGAGGAAATTCAGCCAAAGAAAGGAATAATAAAATTCATTTTTTAATGAAAAAATATCAAAATAAAAAATCTATTAATAAAAAAACATACAATTACAGCAACACCTCAAATGATTATATTGTTGAAACTTCATCTTTTAAAAAAATAAGTGACTCAAAAAAACATATATCTTTCATACAAAAAAAGATGTTTTTTTTAAGAGATCACTATCATCATATTAAAAAAAGAGGAAAATTTTTCGTTAGTTTTTTTGAATTAGACTCTCTATCTAAAGCCAAATTTTTATGCAGTGAAATGAAAAAGAAGAAACTAGATTGTATTGTTAAAGCTAGTTAATTCAGATATGTCTAGATTATAATTTTCTAAAAATTTTATTAGTTTATTTATTTCTTTTTTGAAATTGTCTTTATTAAAATGCTCTAATCTAAAAACAAGGCAGTTTTGAGTATTAGAAGCCCTTATCAAAAACCAAAAATCTTTGCTTTCAACTCTTACTCCATCAATGTCAATTATATCAACTTCATTAGTATAAGTAGTTCTGATTTCATCAATAATAATACTTAATATTTGAAATTTATCCTTTTCATCACAGTGAAGTTTAATTTCAGGTGTTGAACTTGATTTTATGTAAGGTTCTATTATCTCGCTTAATTTTTGATCACTTTTACTCAGAAGATTAATTATTTTTAATGATGCGTAGATTGCATCATCATAACCATAATATTGATATTTATAAAATATATGGCCACTCATTTCACCTGCAATGTCAGCTTTCTTACTAATAATCATTTCTTTGATTAAAGAATGTCCGGTTTTTGACATTAAAATATTTATTCCATTATCTTTCAGGGTATCAAATAGAACTTTACTACATTTTACATCAGCTACAGCGGTAATATCTTTTTTTTCTTTATGCAAATCTAAAACTAATAAAAGTAAAATAATATCTGAGTAGACTAATTCTCCATTATTATCAATAATACCTACTCTGTCGCCGTCACCATCAAAAGAAATGCCTAAATCAAATGAATGATTTTTGACATATTCAGAAATTTGAATGATATTTTTTTTAATAGTTGGATCTGGATGATGATTTGGAAAAGTACTATCTATTGATCTATTAAGGATAATATTATTTCCACCAATTGTTTTTACAATTCTATGAATTATTGGAGATATTGCCCCATTACCTGGATCCCAGACTATTTTAAGTTTATTAATATCTTTAAATCTATTTAATATTTCTTTTGTGTATGGCTCAATTGGACTCTTAAAATAAAGATTTCCTGTAACATCATTTTTATTACAATCTACTATTTGATTTAATGATTTGATTTTATCTCCAAAAAAAGGTTTTCCTTCAATGATCATCTTGAGACCATTGTATTCTTTTGGATTATGAGATCCTGTAATCATAATTAGATTTGTAATTTGAAAATGTTTATTTGCGAAATAACTAATAGGTGTCGGGATTAATGAAATATCATAAACATCAATTCCAAAATTAAGAAAATTTGAAATTAATGTATTTTTTATTTCTAAAGAAGAAGCTCTACCATCGTGACCAATAATAATTTTATGATCGTTAGTTTTTTTAATAATTGTAGCTAACTTGTAGGATATATTTTTGACATCCTCTAAAGTTAAAGATTTTTGAAATATTCCTCTAATATCATATTCTCTTAGTATTTCTTGATTAATCATTATTTATAAATTCAAAATATAAGTAGCGATTGATAAGAATGAGAGAAAACCAAAAACATCTGTAAAAGTAGTTAATACAATTCCAGAAGCTAAAGCTGGATCTATCTTTAACTTATTAATCGATAAAGGAATAATTATACCCACTAAGCAAGCAAAACCTAAATTAATTAGTATTGCAAAAGCAATAGCAAAGGCCAAAACTAGACTATCAAACCAATAATAAGCTATGAGCCCCATTATAATAGATAGAGCTAATCCGTTTATACTTCCAATCAAAAACTCTTTAATAATTAACTTAAAATAATTTGAATTATCAATATCTTTAGTAGCTATAGCACGGACATATATAGTCATAGCCTGAGTACCAGCATTTCCACCCATAGACGCTACTATTGGCATTAATACTGCTATCGCTATCATTTGTTGTAATTGATCTGAGTATATATCTATTACGAGAGATGCTAATATTGCGGTTAGTAGATTTAGACCAAGCCAAATAAATCTAGATGAGGCAGAATTAAGAGCGCCCTTATAAAAATCATTAACGAATAAACCACCTAATTTTTGGATATCATCCTCTAATTCATCATGATCAATTTCAACAACATCATCAACAGTTATAATTCCTAAAATCTTATTCTCATTTGAAACAACTGGGGCCGACACCAATCCATATTGTCTAAAAGTGTAAGCTATATCCTCCACAGACTCATTAGATTGAATTAAATGAACATTTTTTAGAATCATATCTTTAAGTTTTTTGCTTCTTTTGGATCTTAGAATTCTACCAGATGGGATGTATCCAATAGGAGTATTATTCTCATCAACAATAAATACATTATAAAAATCTTTCGGACCTCTTCGAGAAGTTCTTAATTCATCAATTAAATTACCTACAGTTAAAGTTGATTTGACAGCAAGAAAGTCTCTATTCATTATTCTACCCGCTGAGTCCTCAGGATATTTTAAATTTTCTTCAATTCTAGAACGTTGAAGTTGACCTAAATTAGATAAGGTATTAACTAGATCTTTTGTGTCAAATTCACTTAAAATTTCTACTGCGTCATCTAAATCAAGGAACTTTATCAAATTAATTAGTTGTTTTTTTGGTATTAGATTTAAAATTCCATCTCTAGTCTCTTCTCTAAGATAAGCAATAAAATCAGGATGAAGATCTTTGGTAGATGTTTTTAAAACTGAGGTTTGAACTTTAAGATTTAGATTTTCGATACTATCAGCCTGATCTGCTGGATGCAGAGACTTAATTGATTGAATGTATTCTTTCTTATTAAATTTAACCATTTATACTATCAATTATGGTGCGGACGAGAAGACTCGAACTTCCACAGGATATTATCCCACAGCGACCTCAACGCTGCGCGTCTACCAGTTCCGCCACGTCCGCAATTATAAAATGTAATTAATAAACAATGTTAAAAATAAAACAACTAAAAGGAAAAATAAATTATGTTGAGGCTCTAAATAAAATGAATTCAAAGGTTTTAGAAGTTTCAGAAAACATCAAAAATGAAGAAATCTGGTTTTTAGAACATCAAAGTGTATTTACCGCAGGAAGTTCTACACCCAAAAATTTTAATGAGAACAAAATTAATAATATACCTGTAGTATTTATAAATAGAGGCGGAAAAATTACGTTCCATGGACCTGGTCAGTTAATCATTTATCCAATTTTAAATATTAGAAAAAGAAAATTAAATATCATTGAATATATAAATAAAATTGAAGAGATTATTATTAAAGTTTTCAAAAATAACAAAATTACTTTATTTGCCAAAAAAGAAACAAATAGAGGTCTATGGACAAGAGATGAAAAAAATAAAAATGATAAAAAAAATAATTTTTATAGGTTTAAGATATTCAAAGGGAGTAATTTACCATGGAATTTCAATTAACTTAAATTTATCACTGGTTGATTTTAGAAAAATTAATCCATGCGGCCTTGAAGCCGATCAGATAAGTAGCTTAAAGGAATTAAATATTACATATAATAAAAAAGAATTAATAAATGACTTAAAAAGGGAATTTATTAATCAATTTCATTTAAATTCAAATTAAATTTATAGAATTTATTTAAATAATAAAAATGTATTGATACAGAACTAAGAGATAAATTTTTATTTTTATCTTGGCTGAATTTTTTATCACCTATTATGGGATTACCATTGAGAAAGAATTGAAGTCTGATCTGATGTTTTCTACCTGTTAAAAGTTTAACTAAATAGAAGTGTTCATCTTTAGTTGAATTAATTTTTCTATAAAATAGTTTTAAAGTCTTATTTTCATTATTAACATTTTCAAGCATTCCTGATTTTTTGTTAAAACTTTTATAAGTTTTAGCTAAATAATATTTATGAATCTTATTAAATAAAAAAAGTTTAGAAATGCCGCTAGCTGCCAACCTGCTTTTAGTAAAAATCATTAAACCAGATGTATCTTTATCTAATCTATGAACTATATAGAGTGGGTATCCTAATAAACTTTCATAATAATCTTTTAAAGATGTTTTAACCTTAGATCCTCTTTGAATAGAGTACCCTCTTAATTTGTTAATGATAATAAAATCATCATTTTCAAAAATAATTTGTTTTCTTAATGTTTTTTGAAATTCTTCAGAAATTTTAATTATAAAGTTTTTTTGTTCATTAAATTCAAAATTATAATAAATAAAAATTATATCTCCTTTTTTTAAATCAGAATTAGCTTTAGATTTTTTTATTATAATTTTAATTTTATATTGTCGAATTAGCCTTTGTATTAAAGACAAAGGTATGGACTCAAAATATTGAAATAAAAATTTATCTAAACGATTAAATGATTGATTTACTTTAACTTGCAATTTTTAGACTAATAACATGAAATATATAAAAAAAAGCCAAGGTAATAATTATATTTAAAAGAAAATATATTATTGCTCTTAAAAAATCTTTATTACCTAAAAGTTGAAATAATTCTAAATTGAAAGCTGATAATGTGGTTAAGCTTCCAAATAAACCCACATACATAAATATATATGCTGAATTTTGAAATTTTCCATAAAAAAAACCAGCAAATGAAGAACCAATAATATTTACTATGATAGTAGATAGGGGTATGCCATAAGCTGACAGATTTATTAAATAGAAAAAATACCGAATACTAGAACCTATGGCAGCCCCTAAAATCAGAGCTAGATAGGATTGCATTAAGGATTATTTTACGAACTGGATGATGCTAGTGTGAGCAAAGTCACCAAAGCGATTACCCTTTTTAATAATTCTAGTGTAACCACCATTTCTATTTTTATGTTGGATAGAAATTTCAGAAAAGAGTTTTTGGCATGCTTCTCTGTTATTAAAAAGCTTAGATAAGATATATCTTCTATTGCTTAAGTTATCACTCTTTGCTTTAGTAACTAACTTTTCAATAAATGGTCTTAATTCTTTTGCTTTTTCAGTAGTGGTGGTAATAGTTTCATGTTTAATAAGACTTATAGAAAGGTTTTTAAGTAAGGCCAGTCTATGAGAGGAAGTCCTATTTAACTTTCTTTGTTTTAATCCGTGTTTCATTATACTTTAAATGGATCCCTCATACTTTTTTGACAATTCTTCTATGTTCTCTGGGGGCCAACCTGGTAAATCCATTCCCATATTTAAACCCATAGATACAAGAACTTCTTTAATTTCATCTAATGATTTTCTTCCAAAGTTTGGTGTTCTTAACATTTCACCTTCAGTTTTTTGAACCAAATCTCCGATATAGAAAATGTTATCATTTTTTAGACAATTAGCTGATCTAACTGACAACTCAAGTTCGTCTACTTTCTTAAGTAAATTTTTATTAAATTGTGGCTCTTTCGATGATTGTAATTTTTTTCTTTCATCTTCAGTAGGTTCTTCAAAATTAATAAATGGCTTTAATTGGTCTTGTAGAATTCGTGCAGCCAATGCAGAAGCATCGTCAGGAGATACCGTGCCATTAGTTTCGATATCAAGGATTAGTTTATCAAATTCTGTATCTTGACCAATACGTGAATTATCTACACTAAAAGCTACTCTTTTTACAGGACTGAAAGTTGCGTCGAGCATGATTTGTCCAACACTTTTATTCTCATTATCTTTATTTTTTTCAGCTGAGAAATAACCTTTATTTACATCCAAAAAGATCTCAAGATTAACCTCTCTATTTGAGTCAACATTCATTATAACAGCATCTTTATCAATTATCTCAACCTCAGGATTTTCATCAAAATCTGAGGATAATACTTCTTTTGGGCCTTTTACATTCAATGTTAGTTTTTGAGTATGATTACTTTTAGAATTAAATGTAACATTTTTTAAGTTCATAATGATGTCTGTTACATCTTCCCTAACTCCCTCAATAGTAGAGAACTCGTGCAATACCCCATTAATCTTAATAGAAGTAATTGCAGTGCCCTGTAGAGAAGAAAGCAAAACTCTTCTTAAAGCATTACCTAGTGTGGTTCCGAAACCCTTTTCAAGGGGTTCAATTACAACTGTACCAAATTTTTTATTTTCGCTAATTTTGTAGTCAACCTTATTTGGCTTAACTAGGGTTATCCAATTATTTTCGATCAATTTATGCTCCTATTAAAGTTTTATACTCTTCTTTTTTTCTTCGGTCTGCATCCATTATGTGGAAGCGGTGTAACATCTTTAATGTTATTAATTATGAAACCAATATTTTGTAGTGCTCTTAGTGCTGATTCTCTTCCTGAGCCAGGACCTTTCATGAGAACATCAAGTTTTCTTAAACCAACGTCATAAGCTTTTTTTCCAGCAGCGTCTGTCGCTATTTGAGCTGCATAAGGAGTTGATTTTTTTGAACCCCTAAAACCCATTGCACCACTAGATGACCATGATACAGCATTTCCGCTAACATCAGAGATTGTAACAATAGTATTGTTAAAAGAACTTTTGATATGGACAACGCCGTTTTGTCCAAAATTCTTTTTTGATTTTTTTTTTATCAGATGATTTTTTTTCAGTTTTTGCCATTTTTATTTTGTAACTTTTTTCTTTCCAGCTATTGCTACAGCTTTACCTTTTCTTGTTCTAGCATTGGTATGAGTTCTTTGACCTCTTGTAGGTAACTGGCGACGATGTCTTAAACCTCTATAGCAACCTAAATCTTTTAAACGTTTGATATTTTGAGATACAACACGTCTTAAATCTCCCTCAACTGTGTAGCTTTCTTCAATTGATTTTCTTATTTTAGAAATTTCATCTTCAGTAAAGTCTTTAATTCTTTTAGTGTGGTCTAGGTCATTTGCTTTTAGAATGTCTAAAGCAAATTTAGGTCCAATGCCGTGAATATAAGTTAGTGATACTAAAGCACGTTTGTTAACTGGTAAATTTACGCCTGCTATTCTTGCCAATTGAGATCTCCTGAAGGGGTGAAAATAGTAAAAAAGTATTTAAAAGTCAATATAAAATACATTAATTTAAGCCAAGTTTTTCAATAATTTTTTGAGAAATAGTGTCAATTTGATCATTGGCATCTATATTGATCACGTCGTGATCTTTTAACAAAGATTCAATGATTTCATTATGGGATTTTTTATAAATAGCTAAGCGTTTATCAAATACACTATCGTCTGCTCTAGACTCTTCTTGAGATCTTTTTTTAATACGAGTGAGAAGTTCTTCATCAGTGACTGTAAAATTAATAATATTTAAATTTTTGTTCAGAAATATCTCTTTAAGAGACTCAGCCTGAACAGAACTTCTAGGGAAGCCATCAACTAAAATTTGTTCATCTCCAAGGCTATCTGATTTTTCTTTTAGCACGGATATAACTATTGTGTCTTCGATCAAATCACCATTATCCATTTTTTGTTTTATTTCATTACCTAAAACACTTCCATCAGATGACTTTTCTTTTAATAGAGAGCTTACAGTTAGAATATGTAGATTAGGTAATGCTGTGTCTTTTAAAACTTGGGCTTGGGTTCCCTTACCAGATCCTGGAGGACCAATAAAGATTATAACCATTTACTTTTATATATTTTATTTTTACTCAATATTTTTTCATATTGAGAGGTAAACAAATGTGTTTGAATTTGAGAGAAGAAATCCATTGCAACAACAACAACGATCAACAAACTCGTTCCACCTAAATAAAAAGGGACTGATAGTCTTGCAATTAAAAATTCTGGGATTAGTGCAATTAAACCCAAATAAATAGCTCCGACAAAAGTTAAACGATAAATTACGTGTTCTAAATGTTGAGCCGTTTGTTCTCCAGGTCTATAGCCAAGAACAAAACCACCATTATTTCTTAGATTATCGGCTTGTTCTTTTGGATTAAAAACAATACCCGTATAAAAGAAAGCAAAAAATACAATAAGACCAAAAAAGAAAATCATATACAAAGGCTTACCGTGAGATAAGTAAAATCCTAGACTTGATAAAAAGCCTGTACTTTCAGGAGAAAAATTAGAAATGGTATTTGGGAATAAAAGTAAAGAAGATGCAAAGATAGCAGGAATAACACCCGCTACATTAACTTTAATAGGCAAATAAGATGATTGCCCACCAAAGACTTTGTTTCCAACTTGTCTTTTTGGGTATTGAACCAAAAGTCTTCTTTGCCCTCTCTCAATGAAAACAATCACAACTATTAGCGCAAGTAGTAAGAAAATGATAAAGATGATTGCTATAGCCGATAGAGCTCCAGTTCTACCCAGCTCAAATGTATTAAAAATAGCAAAAGGTAAATTAGCTACTATCCCGGCAAAAATAATTATTGAAATACCACTTCCAAAACCATGTTCAGTAATTTGTTCACCTAACCACATAAGAAAAATAGTTCCAGAGGTCATTGTTATGATAGCTGAAAGTTGAAAAAAGGCTACGCTTCCTAGAGTAGGATCTACAGTATCAGAAAGGTTTAAAATACCGTTTGAAATACCATAGCTTTGGAATAGAGCCAAAAGTATTGTGAGATATCGTGTGTATTGTTGAATTTTCTTTCTTCCGTTAGTTCCTTGCTCCTTGAGAGCTTTTAAACTATCAAAAGAAGATTGCATCAATGTCATAATAATAGAAGCTGAGATATACGGCATAACCCCTAGCGTAAAGACAGACATTCTCATAAGGGCGCCACCTGAAAACATATCAAAAATACCAAGAATGCCATTTTGATGCTGTGCGAAGATTTGTTCTAAAACAGCTGAATTAATACCAGGAACAGGTACGTATGTACCTAGTCTATAAACAATTACAGCAAAAAGTACGAAACCAAGTTTTCGAAATAAACCCGAGTTCTTGATTGCTTCGTTATAATCGATATTAGGAACTTTAGTGTTCATAGCTTAACCTTTAAGAAGCTGAACCGCCTAAGTCTTCTATTCTTTTTTTGGCACCAGGTGTAAATTTAAAATCTTTGAATTGTAATTTTTTTTTGAATTGGATTGAATCGATTACTTTAATATTTTTTTTGTGATCTTTTTTCTTTAAAAATCCTGACTCTACAAGAGTTTTCATATCAATAGTTGAGTCGTCTTGGAATTTATTAAAGCTAACAAGTGAGATAGAAAGATTATTGGATCTTAGTTTTTTAATTGAATTAAAACCTCTTTTAGGAGTTTTCCTATAGATAGGCATTTGGCCACCTTCAAAATTTCTAACCGCAACACCGGATCTAGATTTTTGACCTTTATGTCCTCTACCTGCTGTTTTGCCCAAACCTGAACCTACGCCCTTACCTTTTCTTTTTCTATTTGTGGTTCTTTGTTTTGATAATTTATTAATCATTAGTTTTCTCTTTTACTAATTACGGAGTTAATTTCTATACTTCTCCTAGCGGACACTGATTTGGGTGTATTGATCATTCTCAGAGCCTTAATAGTAGATCGAACAATATTATGAGGGTTTTTTGTACCAATAGCCTTTGATACAACATCAGAAATACCTAATGCTTCAAAAATTGCTCTTGATGGGCCACCTGAAATGATACCTGTGCCCTTAGGAGCAGATCTTAAAATCACTGTGCTTGATGAGAACTTAGCTTTAATATCATGATGAATAGTTCTGCCTTCTCTTAAAGGAATTCTAACCATTGTTTTTTTTGCCTCTTCAGATGCCTTACGAATTGCTTCTGGGACCTCTTTTGCTTTACCTGAGCCGAAACCAACTCTACCCTGACCATCTCCACTGACTACTAAAGCTGCAAAACCAAATCTTCTACCGCCTTTAACAACTTTAGAAACACGTCTAACTGATATTAATTTTTCGATAAATTCTTTGTTTGTATTATTTTCAAGCATTAAAATGACAAGCCCTTCTCTCTTGCTGCATCAGCAAGAACTTTTAATCTACCGTGATATTTATATGGGCCTTTATCAAACTTTACTTCTTTGACACCCTTTTCAATTGCCATTTCAGCAATTTTTTCTCCAACTAGTTTTGCTATATCGAGTTTTTTTTGACCTTCTGTTTTATTAATTTTCACAGATGAATATGAGCATAATGTTTTATCATTTTGCTCAGTTAATACAGAAGCATAAATATGTTTGGATGATCTAAAAACTAAAAGCTTATGCTTTTTTACTGCACTAAGTTTTTTTCTAATTCTAATTTTTCTTCTAAGGGATCTAAGTTTGTCGTTATTCATTATTTTTTCTTCCCTTCTTTTCTATAAATTCTTTCACCTTCATATCTGACACCTTTGCCTTTATAGGGTTCGGGTTTTCTAAATGATTTTATTTCTGCAGCAACTTGACCAACTAACTGTTTACTAGTACCAGAGATTGAAACAATATTTTTTTCAACCTTAGCTGTAATTCCCTCTGGGATTTGAAAATTAATATCGTGACTATATCCAAGAGATAAAACTAATGTTTTGCCACTAACATTTGCTTTATAACCTGTTCCAACTAATTCTAATCTTTTTTCAAAACCCTGGGAGTTGCCTACTATCTCGTTTTTAACATTAGCGTAGACAGTGCCCAATAGTGCCTTATTTTCTCCAGAGAAATGAAGTAAATTATCTTTCATATCAACAACAATACCATTTGGTAAAGTGGAACTTGATTTACCTAACTTACCTTCAAAATTAATTACATTGTCATTAACAGATATTTTTACATCTGATGGTATGGAAATAGGATTTCTAGCTAAACGTGACATGATTAAAATACGCTAATAAGCACCTCTCCACCAATTTTTTGATTTCTTGCATCAGAGTCAGACATTACACCTTTTGATGTAGAAAGAATTGTTGTACCTAAACCACCAATAGTTTTGGGTATATCTTCAACTGAGCTGTAAACTCTGCAACCTTGTTTAGTAATCTTTTCTATTTTATTGATTAATGGGCTACCTTTATAATATTTGAGAGTAATAGATAAGTCTTTTTTATTATCTCCAAATATTTCAAAGCTTTCAATATAGCCTTCATTTTTTAAGACATTGCAGACATTAACGTTTAATTTTGAATATATTGCTTTTATAGAAACTTTATTAGCTTTTTGGCCATTTCTAATTCTTGTGATCATATCAGCTAAAGTATCACTCATTTTACCAGCTCGCTTTCGTTAGACCAGGGATTTGACCTTTTCCAGCCATATCTCTGATTGCTATTCTTGATAAGTTAAATTTTGAATAAACGCCTCTCGGTCTACCAGATAAAAAGCATCTATTTCTATATCTAATTCGTGATGAATTTCTAGGCATAGACTCTAATTTCATTTGAATTTTCACTCTTTCTTCAAATGGGAGTTCTTTATTCATTAAAACTTTTTTTAATTTTGCTCTTTTTTCACTCAATCTATCAATGAGTGTTTTTCTATTTATATTTTTTTGGATTGCGCTTTGTTTTGCCATATTTAATTCAAGAATGGAAAGTTCATTAACTTTAACAATTCATATCCCTCCTTATCATTTGTTGCTGAAGTTGCGATTGTGATATCAAAACCAAAAATATTTTCTACATTTTCGACACTTATCTCAGGAAAAATAATATGATCTTTGATACCAATAGTAATGTTACCCTGACCATCAAATGATTTCTTTGAGTAACCTCTAAAATCTTTAATTCTGGGCATAGCTATATTGACCAATCTATCATAGAACTCCATCATAATATTTTTTCTAAGTGTAACAGATAAACCAACAGGCATTCCTTTTCTGATTTTAAATGAAGCTATAGCTTTTTTAGATAAACGAACTACAGGAGCTTGTCCTGTAATTAGAGATAAATCTTTTTTCATTTTTTCGATAGCTTTATTGTCTTCTTTGATGCTGCCAATACCTGCGTTAATTACAATTTTTGTCATTTTGGGAACTGCTAATTTATGAGGTATTTCTAAGTTTTTAGCTAATTGATCAGAAATATTAAATAATTCTTGTATAGATGCGTTCATTAATATTTTTCTCCAGAAGATTTTAAAATTCTAACTTTTTTTCCATCTTCAACTTTAAATCCAACTTTTGATGATTTTTTGGCTTTTGAGTCGTAGGCCAAGACGTTAGAAATATGTATAGGCATCTCTTTATTTACAATTCCACCCTTTGAGTCTTGTGAAGGTTTTTGGTGCTTTTTACTAACGTTAACACCAGAAATAATTACTTTATCAATGGAATTAAATACTTTAGCGATTTTTCCAATTTTTCCTTTGTCCTTGCCAACTTTTACAATAACTTCATCACCTTTTTTATATTTTTTTATCATTAAAGCACCTCTGGAGCTAAACTTACAATCTTCATCATATTTTTTTTTCTTAGCTCTCTTGTAACTGGTCCAAATATTCTTGTTCCAATAGGTTCATTTTGTTTATCTAGCAATACCGCAGCATTAGTATCGAATTTAATTGAAGTTCCATCTTCTCTAATTAAAGGTTTTTTTGTTCTAACGATAATAGCTCTTTGGACTTCACCTTTTTTAACTTTTGATCTTGGGATAGCATCCTT
>JBJKYU010000007.1:0-18034 GCA_045560885.1 Alphaproteobacteria bacterium | reverse complement strand
TAATTGCAAGTAACGTATCACCCCCTCCAATTACTACTTCGCAGGATGAATTAGCAAGAAGATGAGCTAATTTTGATGACCCTTGTGCAAATCGAGGATCTTCAATCATTCCCATAGGACCGTTCCATAAGACAATTTCACTTCTTTGCACCAATTGTTCTAAAACATCAATAGAGTGGTTAGATAAATCCAGAATACTAAATTGATTTTGATCACTTAGACGATCTATCGACAAAGATTGCTCATCATTTAAGACAACATATGTTGGTAAATGAATTTCACAACCTGATTTGTTTGCCAATGTATAAATATCTTTGATCATCTCTTCTGAACCCTCTTCTAAAAGAGATTGGCCAACCGCTATGCCTTGGTATTTTAAAAAATTATTGGCCATTGCCCCGCCTATAAAAATATTGGAGCAAGATTGAGTTAGAGATAAAAGTGTTTTGATTTTAGTAGAAACTTTAGAGCCTCCAATAATTGCTAATTTTCTTTTGGTAGAATTCTTAATATCACTGATTGCCATGACTTCTTTTGAAAAATTTAATCCTGGAGCGGAGAGAATATTTTTAGCCATTTGATTCACTGATGAATGACTTCGATGAGATGCAGAAAAAGCTTCGTTGATGAAAAGATCTAATTCATTTGTGATTGATTGACTAAACATTTCATCATTTTTTTTCTCCCCTTCAAAAAAACGAATGTTATCTAAGAGCGTAATTTTAATTGTGCTTTCATTAAACTGCTTTAGACCATTTTGTAAAAATTCTTCATAGGATAAAAGATGGATTTCAATTCCTAGAATATCTGAGAACTGATTAATTAAATTGATAAATGAAAATTTTTTATCAAACGCCTCTTTAGGTCGACCAAAATGAGAAAGTAATAAAATCTTACATTCATTTTTGAGAATAAAATCAATCGTGTCTTTAGCTCTCAATAGCCTTGTATTGTCAGTGATTTGAAATGAGTCATTTGTAGGAACATTGAAATCAACCCTAATGCCTACTTTTTTTATATTTTGAAAGTTAATTTCGTTAAGATTTTTCATAGTTGTTAACAATTATTTAATGATTTTCCACTAGATTGCCACCCCTATATATAGTATAAAATACGTCATAAGGAGAACTATATAGAGTAGGTTAATAATATGTCTTGGAATACACAAAAAGTCGAAGATCTTAAAAAACTTTGGAATGAAGGCGTTGCAACGAGCCGAATTGGCGAGCAACTTGGATTTACTAAAAATGCTGTTATTGGAAAGGCATTCAGACTAGGCCTTGAGAGAAGACAAAATTCAAGAAAAAAAACAAACCCCACTCAACAAATCTCCTCTACCACCATGTATCGTGAAACAAGCGTTTCTGCCGCTACTCAAAGTGCCGTTAAAAGAGAAGTTACCAGAAGAAGAGAAAAGTTCAGCTTTAAAAAGAGCATTGTGGGTACTGGAAGCTTCAAGTCATGTCAGTGGCCAATAGGAGATCCTTTAGAAGAAGGTTTTCATTATTGTGGCGGTCAGAATATTCCAACTAAACCCTATTGCATTGAACACTACAAAAAAGCTTACAATGTGGATGAAAAATACTTGGACAGACTTCTCGATTTTCTTCACGAAAAAAATTAATTTAATGCGTAGGTTTGAATGCTACGCATAATCGGCAAACTACTAGTATTAATTCTATCTTTATTTGCAATTTTTTTGGGTGTATGTGCTGTTCTTGGAATTCAAATATATTTTCCTTTCAATGTTGCTGAGGGAAAAGAAATACCTTATCACAGAATGCAAAGTATCAGGGTAGCGGTTTTTATAACCTTCACTTTCTATGGTGCTTTGTATTTGATTAATTCAATCAAAGAAGTATATCCCATTCATTTCTTAAAAGTATTTATGATTAGCTTTGGAATTACTTCTCTTTTGTTTTCTTATCAAACACAAGAAGGTATAAAAGAAATTATTCTCGCAATTTTCTACTTATGCTGTGGTTTGGTTTTTCACTTAATTTCTAGGCCAGAAATAAAGAAATATTTCAGTTAATTTTTACTATAAAAATCTGCTAAAGCTTTTATGTGACTAGGCATTACCTCGCAACAGCCTCCAAAAATTGAAGCCCCAAAAGACCTACATTTTTCTGAGAAATCTAAAAAACTTTTTTCATTAAAATCTTTATTTACACCTAAAGATTCTGTTGGATTGCCAGGTTTGATTTTCCAGCCTTCAGGAATGTTAGCAAATGCATTAACTTTAAATCCAAAAGGAATATTTAATTTCTGCATTTGTTCAATGACACCCAATACAGACGACTGATCTGTGCAAGCTACAATCACTCCTAAGATTTTATGTTTATCAATCAATGATTTTAACGCGCTCACCTCATTGCCATCAGGCATTAGGCCGTTTTTTTTAATATGCACACCAATGAGAACTTTTTTTTGATAATTGCTCAGTCCTTCAAGTGCAAGCTCTATTTCCTTAATACTTGATAAAACGTCTAAATAAAAAATGTCTACATACTTATCTAGGATGCCGCCGGTCAAATTTATTTCTTCATGAATTTCTTGATTGGAAAATTCAAAGTTTGACATATAGGTTTGATTGCGGGTAGGAATGGAACCGGCAATGATAACATTTTTAAATACCTTTTCTTGTTTTGCTTGCTGAGCAAGTTTCCCAGCATTGTGCAATGCTTCTTCAAATTTGTTTAGAATTTTATTTTCGGAGAAACGTAATTTTCTAACTGTAAAATTATTTGTTGTAATCACTTTTGCTCCAGCTTGCATAAATTCTTGATGTGCCTCAATAACCATCTGGTACAAAGAAGTATCAATCAAAGCCGTAGCGGACCATAAAGTACCTTGGGGTATCATGCCTTTTCTAATGAGTGTTTGACCCATACCTCCATCTAAGATTAAAGGTTTTTGACTACTAAATTCAATATTCATAATTATTGGCGCGCTTGACAGGAATCGAACCTGCGACCCCCAGATTAGGAATCTGGTGCTCTATCCTACTGAGCTACAAACGCACTGAGTTCTATACTTAGTTTTATTATTGCATAAAATAGATTCAATGAAAAAAGATGCCAATGAGTATTTATTTAATGAAGCTGTAAAATACTTAGGTAAATATCCTGCAACGCGAAAAAAAATCAAAGAATATCTTCAGAAAAAAATTAAAAATAAAAAGACTTATACTCGAGCAATTTTTCCAGAAGGCGTCGATAAAGAGGAAATGGTTGAAGGAATAGTAGAGCGTTTAGATGAGCTTAAAATAATCAATGAAGATCACTTTATAGAGAGTATGTTTCATTACTATCAGCAGTCTTTATTTTCTATTCGAAAAATAAAGAATAAATTATTTCAAAAAGGCTTTGACCCAAAAGTAATAGATGAATTTATTAATCAAAAATTTTATGAGAATCCTGAATTAGAAGTTGAAATTCTTAAACAATATATTGTTAAAAAAAAAATAGCCGACTTAGAAGAGTCGGATCTCAAAAAAAAGCTATATCAACAGAGCTTTAGTGAGAATTCAATATTTAGAGTGATAAAAGATTAAACTACTTAGAAGCTGGAGCTTCGATAGTTTTTGTTGCTTCTTCCGCATTTGCTGGTGCGGCTGTTTCAGCGACTTCTTCTTTTTTCGGCTTCTTGACTAAGATTTGTTTTCCACGATACATACCTGTACTTAAATCGATATGATGAGGTCTTCTTAATTCGCCAGATTTTTTATCTTCTGCAAACAATTGAGTTCCCGCTCTGTGATGAGAGCGTCTCATGTTCCTTTTGGAAGGAGTGGTTTTCCTTTTTGGTACTGCCATAATGAAGCGATAACATAATAAAAATTTGTATAAATTACAATAATAATGTATAAATCTGCCACCATGTCAGAAGAAAACATCGATTTAGGTCACAAAAGAACCTGTCCTCATTGTGGTGTTAAATATTATGACTTTTACCAAGATGAACTAGATTGCCCAGAATGTGGCAAAACCATTGAGGCGGTCAATATCATGAAACCTAAAAGAGGTAGAAAAGCAGGTATAACTGTTGCTACAACTCCAACGAAGACCGTGAAAGAAAACGATGAGTTAAAAGATTTAATCGATGAAACTGATGATAGTGCAGCAACATCAGATGAAGATGATAATGACAATCTGGCCGAAGATATCAGCTTAGATATCTCTAAAGATAAATCTGACGACGAAACTGTTTAAACTATCTTTTATTTAAAATCTCTAAAATTTTAGAAGAAGCCTCTTCAAACTTTAAATCAGAAGATATTGCAAACTCTCTTGTGTATCGCTCAAAGGCAATCTGGAACATTTGTCTTTCACTATACGACTGTTCTGTTTGATCATCTTTTCGAAATAAATCTCTGACAACTTCAGATAGCTGTTTAATATCACCTGAATTAATTTTTTGATCATATTCTTGTGCTCTTCTTGACCACATCGCTTTTTTAATTTTGGGTTTTTGTTTTAAAATAGATAATGTTCTAGTCATTGAAGGTTTGCTTGTAATATTTCTTAAGCCAATAAGCTTCGCTTTTGCAAAGGGCACTCTAATTGTGAGTTTATCTTGAAAAAATTGAATAACATATAATTGCTCTTCTACTAAATCATATTGGAATTTTTCTATTGTTAAAATTCTTCCTACACCGTGAGTAGGATACACAATATTTTCCCCTGCTTTAAATTCTTGAGGGGCAACAATCTTTTTAATTTTAGGAGCTTTTGGAGTAACAATTTTTTTAACTATTTTTTTTACAGTTTTTTTAACTACTTTCTTTGCAGTTTTTTTTGTAACTTTTGCTACTTTTTTAGTAACAGTTTTTTTCTTTGTGGTTGTTTTTTTTACTGCAGCTTTCTTTACAGCTTTCGCTTTGACAATTTTCTTTTTAGTAGTTTTTTTAGTGGTTGCTTTTTTCTTTGCAGGCATTATTCAGCTCCTTTTTCGCTAAAATATTTTTCAAATTTATTTTCCACACCCTCATATTCTTTTGCATCAGCAGGTGACTCTTTTTTTGATTTGATATTGGGCCAAATTTGAGAATATTTTTCATTCACATCTAGCCATTTTGTTCCATCATCTAAATTATCTGGAATAATTGCTTCAATGGGGCACTCGGGCTCGCAAACACCACAATCTATGCATTCATCAGGATTGATCACCAGCATATTTTCACCCTCATAAAAACAGTCTACAGGACACACTTCTACACAATCCATATATTTACACTTAATACATTTATCATTTACTAAATATGTCATAGGGAGTCTTTTACTCTATTTCTAATTAATATAAAGTCTTTATCTTCAAGCCCTAATAATGTTGATAGGGTTCTAACTGTCGAGGTTTCCAATTGATCTTCAATGCCATCTACCATCAGTACTTGCCAGCATATCAAAATAATATCCATTCTTTGCTCATAGGATAAAGATACTTTTAGTCGTTGGGTGAATTGAGAGAGGTCTGTGTTAAAGTGTTGTTTATCAGCCAATTTAAGAAATTCTTGTTTATTATGATCTTTAGGAATTTCGAAATAAAACTCTACCAGTTCTGCAGATAAATCAATTTCCTCAGGAGAAATTTCATGGTCTGCAATAATTATTTCATAGATAAGATTATAAAGATCTGATTGAAAGGTATTCTCATCAGAGCTTTTTGGTTCGTGAAAAGATTGAAAAAATTTATTTAGCATTAATGTCTTTTAATTGATCAAAAGGATTATTAAATAATTTTTTGGGTATAGATTTTTTTTCTTTTTTATTCTTTTTTTCTAGAGTTTTATTTGCTTTTTTGAAAGTAGGCTTTTTATTAAT
Source organism: Alphaproteobacteria bacterium (assembly GCA_045560885.1). Classification (GTDB taxonomy): domain Bacteria; phylum Pseudomonadota; class Alphaproteobacteria; order HIMB59; family HIMB59; genus HIMB59. The sequence continues at coordinate 12,212 of JBJKYU010000007.1, read as the reverse complement.
TGTTAGTTTTTTTGATATTAGAAGGTCATTTTCTTCAATTTCTTGAACTAAATAAGACCTTTCATTTAATATCTCTATAAGTTTTTCTTTTTTAATACCTAAAAGATTAGATAAATCCATAGGGAGCGAAAAAGGCCCTCTATTTTCTCTTTTAAAAAGCTGTTTTTCGAATTCGTTGAAAATATCTATACGGATTAATAATTTATTTTGAAAAATAAATCCTAAGAATTTAATAAGATCCAAATTTAATGAAGGTTGCGTATTTAATGTAGCGTTGCCATCTTTAGGAATATAGAAATCTATATTATTATTTTCAGAGTGAAAAATATTCCACAAATAGAATTTTAATTTCATTAACTCTGGTCTAATAAGCTCACTATTAAAGATCACATTTTTACCCAATCTAAAATTTAAAGAGTGAATTTCTTTTCGCTTACTTTCTTCAATTTGCTTGAATTCATCTAATATATTAATTTGGTAAAAATTGTATTGATTTTCAATCAACTTGAATATGAAGCTCCTCTCTTCTGGGGTAGAATTATATTTTTCTAATAAAATTGACAAATCGACTTTTTGTAAAAAGGTATTTTGAAACCATGTTTCTATTTTTTTTAATATCTGATCTGCTTGTTCAGCATTAATTAAATTATCATCATAAATAGCAGAAATTTTGGGCTTTAAAATTTCATTACCTTTAGAAACAATTGCGATATTCGCCTCGCCCCAGGCTATGTATAAATTTGTGAATTGACCCCGATCATCAAAATCAGGTTTAAGAATTAAACTTTCATCAGGTGCTGATAAAAAGTTTTCTACATTGATAGTCATATTTTGGGAAATTTGTTCTTTAATTATTTTTTTGTAATTATTGTTTAAGATGTCATTAAATTTTTCATCAAAGAAGATTTTAAAACCAGTAATTACTCCTATTTTTTCGTCTTTAATCATAACATAGGTGTGATTACTTACTGAAATATTTTTTTCACTAATATTAAGGTTTTGAACGACTTCACTTTTATTCTTATCAACAAATTTTTGCATTAAGCTCTGATGAATCTCTTCTGATAGCTTATCCTCAATGTTTTTAACCCGTTCTACCCATGAATTATTTGGAATCCATTGTTTTTGATTAGTAATATATAGCCATATTCTAGTTTCATTGAGGGTATAGATTAAATCATCAATACTCCCTGAGTAGTCTTGTAGTCGCTCTATATTTTTTTTTAAAAATAAATCTGTTAAGAGCCAATTATGATTTTTTAATTCAGTAAAAATTTCTAGTAACAGAGATGTGTGTTTTTCTTCTGAGATGCTTTGATAATCAGGTATACGACAAACATCCCAAAGCTGTTGAAGAGACTCAGGGGAGTTTAGAAAGGATGATATTTTTTTATTATTTAAAATTGAAAATAAAAATTTTTGATCTTCGGCATCTTTCTTTAATATGAGTCTCTGATTGGTAGGTTGTTTTTTGAGGGATTGAGTTAATTCATAAGTTGATTTGAATGAAAGAAGATGGTTTCGCCAGAAAATCTTTTTTACAGACTCAAATCGATGCGCTTGGACATTTTCAACACTTTCCATATTGGTAAACTTAGCGCCCAAGGTTGATCCAAAATATCCTGATTTTGTGTATCGTCCAGCTCGACCGGCTATCTGGGCCACTTCCATATCGCTGAGAGGTCGGGTGTATTTTCCATCGAATTTTTCTAATCCTGAAAAATAAACTTGATTGATATTCAAGTTTAATCCCATCCCAATAGCATCCGTTGCTACAATGTAATCTACCTCTCCATCTTCGTATAACTTAACTTGGGAATTTCTAGTTTTTGGACTCAGAGCTCCAGCGACCAATGCCACTCCCCCTTTAAGACTTCGTATTTGTTCTGCCGTCTCATAAAGACCTATTAAATTAAAAGCAATAATGGCAGATCGAGGTTTTATATTTTGAATTTTTTTATGACCAATAAAATTTAATTCTGAAAAACGATTTTTAAATTTAATTTCCGCATCAGGAATCAATTCTGTGATAATTTCCTCCATAGTAGTAGATCCCAAAAAAATTGTTTTCTGTTCTCCACGAGCATAAAGGATTCGTTGAGTGAAAATATGACCTCTTTCATAATCTGCTGCTAATTGAATTTCATCAACGCAAACAAACTCAAAAAAATCTTCTGGCATCGATTCAACTGTACAAAAGAAATATTTTGCATCTTTTGGAATAATTTTTTCTTCACCAGTGATTAGTGCGATTTGATTGATTGGGTATAAATTGCAAGCTTTATCGTAGTTTTCACGCGCTAAAAGTCTTAATGGAAAACCAAAAACACCACTTTGATAGGAAAACATTTGTTCGAATGCATAAAAAGTTTTTCCAGTATTGGTTGGTCCTAAAATAATTTCAACTTGACTCATTGTATCAAAAAAAAGCTAAACAAATAAAATGTTGACTTAATTTAATACTTTTTTAATGTTTTTTTTAGTAAATGAATATTTTTAAATATTCGTTTTATACTTACTAGTAAGTATGAAAAGTAAGGAGGCTATAATGGCTGTAAAAAAGAAAAAAGCTGCCAAGAAGAAAGCAGCTCCTAAGAAAAAGACTGCTAGAAAAGCAGCAACTAAGAAAAAAGCTGTGAAGAAAAAAGCAGCACCTAAAAAAGCTGCTAAGAAAAAAGCAGCGCCTAAGAAGAAAAAAGCCACTAAGAAAAAAGCTGCAAAGAGAAAAGCTGTGAAGAGAAAAGCAGCTAAGAAAAAAGCAGCTCCTAAGAGAAAAGCTGCCAAGAAGAAAGCAGCACCTAAGAAGAAGGCGGCACCTAAGAGAAAGGCTGCAAAGAAAAAAGCAGCGCCTAAAAAGGCTGCCAACAAGAAAGCAGCTCCTAAGAAGAAAAAGGCAGCTCCAAAAAAAGCGGCTAAAAGAAAAGCAGCTCCTAAGAAGGTTGCAAAAAGAAAAGCTTCTCGTAAGAGAAGATAGTTTTCTAAGTTTTAAATATTTAAAACTCAAAAAGCGGGTTATAATCACCCGCTTTTTTTATGATTAAAATTAATAACTTAACTTTTGCCAGAGGCAACTCACTTATTTTTAAAGATATTTCCTTTTCCATAAAACCTGGTGAGGTAATGGTTATCCAAGGGCCAAATGGAAAAGGTAAAACTACACTTCTATTAAATATTATTCAGTTGCTTGATCCACTAAACGGTGATGTAAGGCTCAATGGGCAAAAAATAGATAGCCAAACTGCAAGTGATTGCTTTTTGTATCTAGGAGAAAATCATTTTGCATATGATCAAATGACTTTGAGTCAAAATATTGATTATTGGCTTTCTATTCACAATGTAGTATTTACAAAAGAAATTATTAATAAAAGTATAATATACTTATTTGGAGAACTAAATTTAGATAAGAAGTTTTATCAACTTTCTTTTGGGCAAAAGAAAAAAATACAACTACTTTTACTTATGTTAGTGAACAAACCAATTTGGATATTGGATGATCCATTTAATGGCTTAGATAACAATACAATAAAAAAAATTACAACTTTATTGGTAAAAAAAGTTGAAAATAAGGGCTCAATCATAATTGCGAGCCATCAAGATCTATCAATTCCACATAGAAAATTTAAATTTACATGATTAATAATTTCATCAGACTTTTAAAAAATGAACTCTCTTTAATGATTAAAGGAAGCATTTTTACATTTGTTCTATTTTGTTTATTAATGATTGCTTCATCCATTTTTTCTTTAGCTCTTCGGCATATTTCTTTTGATATCGAAATTCCTTTGGCTTTTTTATTAATAATGATCTTTTTTATCTCACTGATAAAAGTAGAAAAAGTCTATGCATCTGATTTCTCTGAAGCAAAACTTCAGCAATATATCCTCTCCCCATTTGCTCTTGAGATAATCGTCTTCGTTAAAAATATTATGATTTATTTAAATTTAATATTTCTATTTTTAATTTTCTCTCCATTTATTCTTATAATTTTAAATATTAATTTATCCTACTTGATTTCAATAAATATCTTACTAGCTCTTTCACTTCTAAGCATAGTTTTTATATCCTCAATGACAGCATCTATTACCATTTCAAGAAATAACAAACTTTCAATTACTAGTGTATTAACCCTACCTCTTTTTGTGCCAATCCTTATTGTTTCGATGGCCATTAGCAATGTAATAGACTTTGATACCAATAAATTATACTTATTTTTCTTAGCCTATTTTTTATTAAATTTAGCTTTTTCTCCTTTACTAACTAGCTTTGCTTTGAAAAAACTATCTGTCTAATGTTTGCAATAACTCCTCAGATGATGTCAAATTTTTTAAGCTCTATATCCAAATATATAATTATATTGTCTATAATATTATTTGGTGTTGCTGGATTATTGATAGTTTTAGTAGAGAATGACTATTATCAGGGAATTTCTTTTAAAATTATGTTTATTCATGTTCCCACTGCTTGGCTATCATTGTTAATATTTTTATCTATGGGTTGCAGTAGTATCATTGGGCTAATATTTAAATCACCAACCTCATTTACCATATCTAGATCTCTATCTCCTATTGGATTGATTATGAGTGTGATCGTGCTCATTACTGGATCTATTTGGGGTAATTTAACTTGGGGAACTTATTGGGTTTGGGATGCGCGTCTTACTTCGATGTTAATACTAACATTTATATATCTTGGTCATTTATTTCTTCTCTATTCCTTCGAACATTTTCAAAAAGCTGATTTTGCAGCTTCAATTTTAGCTATTATAGGAATGGTAAATCTTCCGATTGTTAAATTTTCAGTAGATTGGTGGACTACATTACATCAAGGAAGTAGCGTGTTTAGGGTGGATGGCCCAAGTATGACTACAGATTATTTAATAACTCTCATGGTCAGTTTTTTCGCTATTTCATTACTTTCATTATATTGGTTCACTAATATTTTTTATATTATTATCGAAAATAGACGTATCGAAAGGGCAAAAATACTGAATGACTAGTCTACAATTTGTAATACTTTGTTATCTATTTTTTGGCACTGTTTGTGCTGTGACAACGATAATAATTATGCTGCTAAAGAAAAAAGTCTTTAATAAGAGCAGTGCGAATTATCAGATTAAACAGACAGATTAAAAAAAGATTAATTTTTCTTTTTATCATTTTCTTTTGCTTTGCTCTCTCAATTTTTTTAATTAGCTATACCTTAAAAGATCAAATTGCATATTTTGTATCTCCTACAGAATTAAAAAAAATGGACATTGCTTCTGATAGATATTTAAGAGTAGGAGGTCTAGTCAAATCTAATACTTTAAAATTTGAAAATGAGAAATGGAACTTTGAATTAGAAGATGAAGATGGAGGTTCTATCAAAGTAGAATTTTCTAAATCTCTACCAGGGCTTGTTGAGGAAGATAAAGGAATCATTGTTGAGGGATACATGGGTAAAAATTTTATTTTTCTCGCTGAAATAGTTTTAGCTAAGCATGATGAAAATTATATGCCTCAAAGCGCAATTGATAAAATGAAGAATGATGGAATTTGGAGAGGGGATTAATTGATTTCTCTTCTAGGTAATTTAAGTTTTTATCTTACTCTTTTTTTTATAATTATTTTTTATCTTGGATGGGGGAAAAAAATATTCTTAAAAGATGAGTTTTTACTTAATCTTATTTATCTTGGCGGTATCGTTCCATTTATATTTTTGATAATAGGTTTTACTATATCTGATTTTAGTATACTTAATGTTATTCAGAATTCTTATATTGATGACCCATTATTTTTTAAAATAACATCCGCGTGGGGAAGTCATGAAGGCTCAATACTGTTATGGATATTTCTCATTAATTTTTTTGGATTTATCTTTTTAAAGTCGAATAATAATTTTCAAATTCATAAACAAATTATATTTATTTCCTCTCTATTTATTTTGTATCTTCTATTAAGCTCTAATCCTTTTGTTTATGTTGAAAATTCTTCTGAAATAGTTGGGTTAGGTCTCAATCCAATATTACAACACATCTTATTTGTTATTCATCCACCCACATTATTTCTTGGTTATATAGGGCTAATCATTCCATTTGTATTGGCTAGTCACATATTAGTTACGAAGGATTTTTCCCAAAATTTATATAAACAAATGCTTTTTTGGTCAAAAATATCATGGTTTTTTCTAACATTTGGCATAGTTCTTGGGTCTTACTGGGCTTATTCAGAACTTGGTTGGGGTGGTTGGTGGTTTTGGGATCCTGTAGAAAATATTTCATTGATACCATGGCTTTTGAACACAGCTCTTATTCATTCCCTACAAGTTTCAATAAAAAATGATCAATTAAAACTTTGGTCATTAAATTTGGCTCTATACTCATTTATTGCAGCAGTGTTTGGAACATTCCTGGTGCGGTCAAACTTAATTGTCTCTGTTCATAGCTTTGCCACTGATCCTTTAAGGGGTCTCTTTTTAATTGTAATAATTGGTTATCTTTTTTTAGTGACAATAAAATTAAATATCAAAAGTGCTTTACATTTTAATCAAGATACTTTTTCATTAGTTAGCAAAGAAAGTTTTCTTCTTTTAAATAATATTTTTTTTATTGCCTCAGCTTTAACAGTTTTTATTGGAACTATTTACCCATTGTTTAGTGAACTATTTTTTGAGTCATCAGTATCTATTGGTGCACCATACTATAACTTTGCATTTAATATACTAATGGCCCCAATTATTTTACTAATGGCATTTGCGCCTCAAGTTTCATGGAATAAAAATGAAAATAAAAATAATAAAGTTTGGATTACAATTTTAATTGCTGGGGTTATATCAATTTTTTGTTTTTTCTATTTTGCAAATATTTACTTTGCTATTGCTAGTTTTATTGCATCTCCTATCATCATTCAAAGTTTAATTGTAATATTTAAAAAATTTAACAAAGATCTTCGTTTTTATTCTCAATGGCTCGCTCACTTAAGTATTGCCATTTTTATTATATCAGCTGTTTATACAGAACAATTTGATCAAGAAGAAAATTTTATTTTTGAAAAAAATGGAAGCAGTCAACTATTGATGAGTAATAAGAATAATGTGTATCTTAAGAACATAAAAGATACTTCTTATTCAAACTATCAAGAAATTTTAGTAGAACTTTCAATCGTAAATGGCGATGATGAATATATTCTAGCTCCATCAAAGAATATTTATCAGCCATCAGGTCAAGTAACGAACGAGGTGAGTACTGTTAACCAGTGGTTAAACCAATATTATGCAACAATTTCCTCTATAGAAAGTGACCGAGTTGCAATTAATTTAGTATATAAACCAATGATTAATTTACTTTGGATAAGCGCAATTATGCTAGTTTTTTCAATATTTCTATCAATAATTAAAAGAAGATGAGAAAGAGTTTAATTATTCCAATTCTTGGCTTGGTCATTCTCGGGGTCAGCACTTTTTTCTTTTTTAACAAAGGTGAGAAAAGAGATAATGAAAATGTAACTTTACCCACCTCACTTTTTAGTACAGCCGATTTTTATGACATGAAAACTCTTAATCAAAAGGAGTTAAATGATGTTTATATTGTTAATTTTTTTGCTTCATGGTGCAAACCCTGCTTAGCAGAGCATCCATTGCTCATGGAATTACAATCAAAGGGAATGCAAATAATTGGAATAAATTTCAGAGATGATGAAGATAATTTTGTTCAATGGATTAATGAACATGGAAATCCTTTTTTTCATATCATACGTGATGATGGATCTATTGCATATGAAATGGGATTAATTGGAGTACCAGAAACATTTTTTATAGAAAAATCAAAAATTCAAAAAAAAGTACAAGGACCTTTATTTTATGAAGATATTGAAAAATATTTATAATTTATTTTTTATCTTTTTTTTTATTTTATTTTCAAATTTATCTTTAGCAAACATAAATCAACTTAGTGAATATTATAAAACTATAAGATGTTTAGTTTGTGAAGGGCAAAGCATACAAGAATCTGAAACAGAATTTGCAATTAATTTAAAAGAACAAATACAAAAAAAATATGAAAGCGGAATGGACCTCAAAGAAATTAATCAAGAATTAATTTCTATCTATGGTGAGGAAATATCATTTAAACCCTCTAATGATCATTTCATTTTATGGGGATTGCCTTTACTTTTATTAGTAATAGTCATTTTCTTAGTGAGACATAAATATAAAAAATAAATTTATCTAATTAGATTTAATCTAATTTTTAATTTACTTCTTTCATTCGGGAGCAAATGTTTATTCAGCCTCTTATTAATTATACTGAAGGCCCCTATAATGAATAAGGTAAAAACAATAAAATAAAGACCTACAATTGGATAGGGTACAAACGGATTGAAAGTTTTATCTGCAAAATAACTTGCATAATAAATAGCATCTCCTCTTTGTTGCCATGCAGGAAAACCTGTAAAAAATACTAAAGTAGTAGCATGGAATAAAAAAATTGCTTCATTGGTATAAGAAGGCCAGGCTAAACGAAGCATTGTTGGCCAAATTATTCTTCTAAATTTTTTTAACCCACTAAAACCAAAAGAGTCTGCGGCCTCTATGTCTTTGCTGGGAACGGCACGAAGAGCACCGTAAAATATCTCAGCAGCATAAGCAGAAGTGTTGAAAAATAACACTATTAAAGCTCCTAGCCATGCTTTTGTTAACCACCTTGTCTCCACGGTGACGGTCATAAAACCTAGTTCAATATCAATACCTAATTTTGGGAGAATGATGAATAAATCGTAAGCAAAAAAGAACTGAATAAAAAGGGGAGAGCCTCTAAAAATAAAAATAAAAATTCTTGAGGGCTTGTTGAAAAACCAATAATTTGAATTTTTTCCTAGGGCCAAAAAAGTTGAAAATAAAAATCCGAATAAGAGAGCTAAAACAGCAAAATAAATGTTCCATATCATTCCTGATCCAATTAAAACAAATTGTTCACATAAAGTGATATCAGATTTAGGTAATAACCTTTCACCATATCCAATTGACCTGAGTCCATAATCCATCATTGTTTGATAGCAAGACATGGTTAAGCTGCTTTACCTGCCATTGTGGCTTGTCCAATAGAAAGTTTTATTGAGAGTCGATCTAAAATAATTTGGGATACATACGTCAAAAATAAATAAAAAATCATTAAGACACCAAAATACCAAGCACGCCAATCAGGATGAGGATAATCGTAGACACCCGTTTTTATTCCTCCAAGCTCTCTTGCCCAATAAACAATATCTTCAATTCCTAAGAGAAAGAGAAGAGGCGTTGCTTTAATTAAAATCATCCATAAATTTGATAAACCTGGTATTGCATAAATCCACATTTGAGGTATTAAAATTCTTCTAAAAACTTCCCTCGGTGAAAAACCAAAAGCCTCACCCGTTTCTAGTTGAGATTTTGGAACAGCTGCCATGGCCCCTGATAACACATTCCCAGTAAATGCTCCAAAAACAAATCCAAAAGCTAATAAGGCTAATGAAAAACCATATAGATCATGAACCCATTCGCTAGCTGTGCTTAAGGGTAGTTTTGCTGCTTTACAGACAACAAAGTCATTTCCTTGACGTACAGCCTCAGTAACATCTGAACAAAGAATTTTGTGTCGGAGAAATTCAAAAGCTTGATCAAGTGCAATAGGAATAAACAAGAAGAAGACAATATCGGGGATACCTCTAATCATCGCCAAATAACCTTTGCCCATAACTCTGATAAGAGTTTGGGATGATCTACTTGCAATAGCGCCTAAAAAACCGAAGAGCATTGCAAGAGGAGCGGCTAATGCAAGCAAGCAAATAACTACAAAAAACGAACCATAAAAGGACATATGTTTTGGAGTGGTGACATAACAAGAAAGCCAAGCTAAACCCTCTAAAGACTTTGGATCAGCACAATATTCAAACATATTATTTTACTTTATGATCCATTCGTTGGTTGTGGGTCAAAGGAATGAAGAAGGATGTCTGACTTGCCTGAAATTATTTCTTCAATACCTAATTTTCCTACTATTGGAGCATTAGTAATTCCAGAGTGCATTACAGCAATATAAACCCCTTTAATGATTTCACCTACCGAGTTCTTGAGCCTACCAATTTTGGGTCGACCGTCATTTGTGAGAGGACGACTTCCAAGAGTAAAATAATCAAGCTTAATTTCGCCTTTATATTTTAATCTTGATGCCATATCTAAAATTAGCTTCTTAGCAACCTCTTCTATTTTACTCTCTTTACTTGAATCATCATCGAATTGTCCACCTATTATTAATCTGCCATTATTGTCTTGACGCGCATGAAAATCTTTTCCTGTAATAGGGTATTTTAATATAGAGGGTAGTTTATTAGAGTAAGCAAGCAAACCTAAAGTGCTTTTCATATTAAAATTTATACCAATAGACTTGAGTATGTCCGGTGTGCCCAAGCCTGTTCCTAGTATAACTTCATCGGCATAATGAATTTCATCTCCAATTTGTACTCCATCCACTTCATTATTTTTTATTAAAAGTTTTGTTACTTTTTTTTCAATAATCTCAGCTTGGCTTATCTTTAAAAGTTCTTTGGTTATTTGTGATGCCTCAATAGCTAGATCATTTTTTCCATAACCAGCATTGTTTGGGATATCTAATAAATTTGGGAGTGATTGTTTTAGATTAGTTGTAGTTTTTATCTCTACATTATGCCCCCAAGTATAGTGTTGATCGACTATTTGATATAAATCGGTGTCTTTAAGGTCCCAAAAAAATGCTCCTTTAGAAGTATAAGAAATAGTTTCAATATTTTTGATTAATTCAGGCCAATAGTTAAGACTAGCTAATCTTAATGATGCATATTCCTTGTCATTATTAGCATAACCATTTACCCACCCCCAAGTATTAGTTGTGGCTTGCCGCGAGTCACCTGGTAAGGTTTCGCTGAATAGCACTATTTTGCCAATGTTATTTAAGCTGGCATGATAGGCAAAAGAGGCTCCAACAATACCCCCGCCAATTATAATTATTTTCCTTACCACAAAAATTTTCCAATAAAATTATTGAATATTTATTTTATATAAATGAAAAGAAGAAAAGAAGTTATATGAAGACGGATTAACCGTCTTCATATGATAAATTTTAAATTAGTAGGTATTCGCGCCTTGACCAAACCACTTTTTAATTAAAGTATTTAATGATCCGTCAGCTTTCATAGAGTCAATAGCTGCGTTCATTTTTTCTTTTAAAGCACCATCAGACTCACGAATTCCCATTCCGATACCACCACCAAGTGATACTTCTCCGATTGCAGCAAATTCACCACCAGACTCGTCGATAATTGGAAATAAGTAATCACCATCTGCTAAAACTGCATCCGCTTCACCATTTTGAACAGCTGCAATTGTCTCTTCAGGAGTTGCGTATTCTACAAGAGTAGCCCCTGTTTCTGCAATATAACCTGCTTGAATTGTTGATGTTTGTGCTGCGATAACACCACCATCCAGATCAACATCAGCGCCACTTAAAGCCATAAAAACTGATGGGGAAGGAGGGAAGTAATCTTGAGTAAAGTCAATTACCTCATCTCGCTCTGCAGTAATAGACATACCGGCAATAATCGTATCATAGTTACCTGATACTAAGTTTGGAATGATGGAGTCCCACTCATTAATAACCCAAACACAATCGATATTTGCACGAGCACAAAGCATATCACCGACATCACGCTCAAAACCATCAACCTCTCCATTATCATTAATAAAGTTGTATGGAGGGTATGCTCCCTCAGTTCCCATACGAACGGTTTCTGCGAAAGCAGAACCAGTCATAAAGAGAGCAAGGAAAGCAGAAAGTATTATTTTTTTCATTGATTTCTCCTTTAATTAATTTGTTTTATTCTTCCTCTTTAAATTGAATAATAAGGGAAATATAAACTAATTTAAGACATTATAATAAGCTTTTTATATGATCCCTCAGGAATTTAGGAATACCAATAAATATGAAATAATGAAATATTATGGAAATCAATGAAAGTTTTAGAGATAAGTCAATTAGAGAAAAGTTTCGAGGATAATAAGGTTTTAAAAGGAATAAACCTGATTGCAGACAAAGGCGACGTGGTCAGTATTATTGGGAGTTCTGGTTCAGGAAAGAGTACCATGCTCCGATGTATCAATTTTTTAGAAACTCCAAATAAAGGAGTTATTAATGTTTGTGGAGAAGTTATAGATTGCTCTCAAGCTAA
>JBJKYU010000006.1:0-18313 GCA_045560885.1 Alphaproteobacteria bacterium | reverse complement strand
GCAACAGGTTGGGCAGAATATAAAGAATCAATATAGACTCTTGCAATATCAACATCGGTGACGGTTTTGGCAACGACTGGATCAATTTGGAAATTTGCAATTTTTTCTTGAATCATACCAACCATATATTCATTTCCAGATGATTGGGCATTAGCCAAAGCTTCTTGTAGGGGCTTCGTTCCTTTATCAACTAAAATTTGAGTCTTAGCATCTGCCACTCTTTGATAGGTGTATTCTAATCTTTCTGTAATCTTTGCGACTGTGTCCGCAGGTAGAGATTGTACCATCGATACAAGGTCTGCCTCGGGAAGAGCTTTTGCTTTTTCTCTGACCATCTCACCGTGACCAGGTACATTAATGATGTTTTTAATATCCGGTATTTCAGTAACAGTCGTTGCACCTTTTGCCTGATCTGGTCGGTGGTTAAATGAACGAAGAGATACCTCTGTTAACCCTCTGAGGAAGAACAATCCTCCTAAAGTAACAATGAAGGAAGGCAATCCCGATTTCACAACAATTGTTCCTTGGATCCATCCAAAGAAAAGGGTGAAAAGCAGAGTAATAAAAATCGCCAATATTGGAGAGACATCCGATATGTGAAATAAAGTATAAAATTCAATGTGAAATCCGCCTTCAAAGGAAAAATAAGGAATAATAAAAGAAAAACCCCATCTCAAAATCATCGCCATACATGCTCCGGCAAAACCAATCATCGAGCCGATGGATAAATCAAACTCTCCAGCAATAATCAGCATTCCAGCACCGATCGCAATTATTCCAAGTTGAGAGATAACTCGAAGAAAGTTTCTTATTCCAAGAGCATTAAATCCCTCACCAGTAAAAGGGTTCCAGGACATTTCTCCTGCGGGAATGGAGAAGTAACCCAGCATTCCAAAAAGTAATAACATCACACCGATAGGACCGACTTCGGGTCTTGAAATGAGGTGTGTTAACCAGGTTTTCTTTTGATGTCTATCGGACTCTTGTCTTTGTGGGGTAGAAGTTGCGGACATAATTTTTTTAAATTTTTTAAATTCTAAGTTTTGTAATTAAATAATAATTAATTTTTTTTAAAAAAAAAAGTGGGTAGTTTAACTACCCACTTTTTACGATTTAAAGATTAATACTATCTATCAATACCTGCTAAAGCAGCCACTGATGATGCATTTGACTTATCAACAAATCCTGGACCTGAAGGAATGTTAGCACCTGGTAATAGACCAGCACCATTGTTGTATAAGTGCATCACGATGATAGGCATATAACCCTGTAAACGCTGTTGCTGATCAATTGTGAAAGCAACTTTACCCTCGTTGATTAAGTCCATCACTGGTGGGCTTAAGTCAAAGCAAGAGTGGTGTACAGACATACCTAACTCGTCAATAGCCTGTTGAACACCAACACAAACGTGTGGTCCAACAGATAATACAGCGTCAACATCTGGGTTAGCTTGTAAACCAGCAGCTGCTCTTGTTGGGATAGTAGCTGGGTCATTTGAGCTATCAACTAAAGTAGTTGGGATAGCTTCAGCATAACCACCACATCTATCAGTTAGAGCAGTGTTGTAAGCTTCTTGAATCATACATAAAGCTTTAGTAGCACCTTCTGCTTTAGCTCTTGCACCAGCTGACTGACCAGCTAAGAATTCAGGCTGACCAACGTGCATTAGCGCACCTAAAGAAGCTGAAGACTCAAGACCTGAGTTCATTGTTACAACTGGGATACCAGCAGCAACAGCATCTTTAATAGCTTGACCTAGAGCTTCAGGATCAGGTAGAGAAACTACCATACCGTCAGGCTGAGTAGCTGCAGCAGCAGCAATTGACTTAGCCATATCGCCCATGTCGCCTGATGGGTTGAAGATATATTCAAAATCTGCACCTACGTGTCGAGCGGCGTCTTCACCACCTTTTTGCACAACAGGCCAGAAAGGGTCTTTACCCTCACCGTGAGTAACCATTACATACCTTTCAGCGAAAGCTGATAAGGATAGGAATGATACTAATACTGTTAGAATTATTTTTTTCATAAATTCCTCCTTGATTAATAACAAAGTGATAATAGTAAAAAATTTTCAACGATCCAAATAATATCTGATATTTTTCCTATGATAATTTGTCATAGGTATCAATGATTTTTGACTGTTGTGAGAAACTTATCAACAGATCTTTCAGTTTGATGTCAGGTATGTATTTGGGTTTCCCAACCTAAATAATTGTTACAAGACTCATATAATATATCTGCGGTTTTTGATGCATTCATAACTACATGATGTTCATATCCATGATTGCAAACGTATTTCATTAATTCTTGTAAATTAGGGACTTTCGCAACGGCTCTGGTGCCAAAAGTGTTCAAAGGATCATCCGTTAGTTCTCCTTCACCAAAATAGCATTTAATTTTTCCTAAATTGTCATCTGTAGAAATGCGGCCGTATGTTAAAGGGCTGGCGGGCGTTCTACCGTCAAGAGCTCCATGAGTTTTCTCTTCACCAAAAACACTACCTAAAATTGGTGCAGTGCTAATTTTTAAATCTGGAAGAAAACTTTTAGCCCAGTTGCCACAATGAAATAAAACACATTTCTCTTCATCTTCTTCATAATTATTATTCCAGTCGACTAATGCGCTAGGACTGTTAGAAGCTAGTTGCATTGCATACATCGTAAGTGTTCCAGTGACATCGACTTCACATGCACTGGGTAACATATTCTCACTCATCATGCTCATTGAAGTACACACATTACATCCATAATTTTCCTGAATACTTGTCCAACATTGAATTGCAGTGGCGTCTAATTTGTTTGCTTCTACAAATTCATTAAGAACGGCATCGAGTCTTGATAGTTGTAGTAATTTTTCTGAAGGGGTGGATGAAGTATCTCCGTAGCCTGTAATTTTAGCCAAAGACTCTTTAACTGCCTTACTGTCATCTTTTAGTTCCTTCGCCTTTCCCAATACTTCAGATAAATCCATGGTTGTTACGCTGATACCATGGCGTTCTAAAATTTTCTCACTATAACGAACTGTATTAAATGCTTGAGGTCTAGCACCCACAGCACCAATACGAACTCGACGCATTCCTTTCACAACCTTACAAACTGAAATAAAACGATCTAATTCTTTATCAAATTCACTACTTGATAAACTCAAAACATGACTTTGAGTGAGTGAGAATTTAATCCCGTATTGGTATAAGTTATTACAAACAGAAATTTTTCCGCAATAAGCATCTCTTCGATTAGAGGGTTGCATCTTATCTAAGTCATCGGGAGTAGCTTGAATTAGTACAGGGACATTCAGGCCAGATAATCGAATAGTATCAGCGACGCCCTTTTCATCTCCAAAATTAGGCAAAATTACTAAAATTCCCTCTATTTGCTCTTGATGAGCTTTAAAAAGATTAGCGCATTTTTGAGCCTCTAAAAAAGTCTCAACCCCACCAAGTTTGGTGTCATTATCCCCCAGTAAGATTGGATTAATCTTTTTATTCTTCAAGATACTTAAGATCTCATTTCGAGCCTCAGTTATTAAATGATCAGGAAAAAAATCTCGATTACCTATGATTATACCTAATGTTGTTGACATATAAGCCCTCCTCCAAATGTCTTATTATATAATAATTGAACTACCCTAAAAAGGGCATATTCTTGTTTTTTTTAGATATGAAACATAAAGAACTTGAACGGAAATCATTAGAGTATCGAAAGACAATTTTAGAAATAATTTACCAATCGGGTGCTGGGCATACTGGTGGAAGCTTATCCTGTGTCGATATTCTTAACGTGCTCTATAACAGCATCATGGATATTACTCCTGAAAATTTTTCTTCTTTTGATCGAGACCACTTTATTCAAAGTAAAGGCCATTCAGTCGAAGCCCTTTATACTGTTTTGCAGGATTGTGGTTTTTACACTCAAAAAGATCTCAAAAGTCTAAATCAATTTCAATCTCATTTTATTGGTCATCCAAACAGAAAAGTTCCTGGTGTTGAACATAATACGGGAGCTCTTGGCCATGGTTTGTCAGTTGCTGTTGGTATGGCTTTGGGATTAAAGATGGATAAAAAGAAATTTCGCGTTTTTACTTTATTGGGAGATGGTGAATTATCGGAGGGATCTATATGGGAAGCAGCCACGACTGCTTCAAAGTATCAATTAGATAATTTAATCGTCATCATAGATAGAAATAAATTACAGATAACAGGCAACACAGAAGAAGTTAACCCAATCGAGCCTCTTGCAGATAAGTTCGCATCTTTTGGTTTTAGTGTTGGCGAGACCCTTGGCAATGATATTTCCTCTTTAATGGAAATTTTACAAAAAACCCCCAACGAAAAAAATAAACCTCATCTTATAATTGCCAATACGGTTAAGGGTGCAGGTGTCAGTTTTATCGAAAATCAAATTGCCTGGCATCACAAAGTACCAAGTGAGTCAGAATATAATATGGCTATTAAAGAATTAGATGAGGCGTTGCTTAATGTCTGAAAATAAAATAGGCAAGCCTAATCTTGAAGTTTTTGCAGAAACACTTCTTTTAGAAGCCAAAAAAAACTCCTCAATAACTGTAGTTACCAGTGACTCTCGCGGTTCCGGCAAGCTTGTTCCCTATGGAAAAGAGCTTCCAGATCAAATAGTCGAAGTTGGTATAGCTGAACAAAATTTAGTAGGAGTGAGTGCCGGACTTGCTGCTTCGGGCAAAAAGGTATTTGCCGTATCGCCTGCAAGTTTTTTGACGGCCCGCTCTCTTGAACAAATTAAAGCTGATGTCGCTTACTCTAATCATCCCGTTTGTCTGATAGGTATCAGTGCTGGGATTAGCTATGGACAATTGGGTTCCACACATCATTCGATACATGACTATGCGGTTCTACGTTGCATTAACAATATTACTATCGTAGCTCCTTCAGATAATTTTGAAACTGCAGAGGTTATTAAACAGGCGGTTGATTATTCCACTCCGCTCTATATACGATTTGGAAAAAAACCTATGATGGATGTTCACTCACAAAATACATCTTTTAAAATAGGGAAAGCAATAATTACAAAACAAGGTGAAGATGTTCTTTTGATTGCTACGGGAGAAACTGTACAACGTGCTTACCTAGCAGCTCAAATTCTTGAACAAAATAATGTTCACGCAACTGTAATGAGCATGCATACTATCAAACCTTTTGATCAAGAAACTTTTTTAAGTGAAGCCAAAAAAGCAAAAGTAATTGTTAGTATAGAAGAGCATAGTATTTATGGTGGACTAGGTGAGCAGTGTGCTAGCTTGCTTGCTCAAAATAATATCACTACTCGTTTTCAAATTTTAGGAATTCCTGATGAATACATGATTAATGGCTCCCAATCTGATGTGTTAGATTATTATGATATGAGTCCTGAAAAAATATCAAAAACTGTTTCTGACTTACTGAATAATAAGTGAGTTATATCTCATTAGACTCAAGTACTTCTTCTACAACGGTAGTTGTTTTTGATGATGACCTAAATATTCAAACTAAATTTCAAAAAGAACATCAACAAATCTATCCCTCTAAGGGGTTTGTCGAACATGATCTTGAGGAGATTTACATCAATCTTATTGAACTAATGAAAAAGGCTGCATCAATATCACCTGAACCTCAATTCATAAGTATGACTAATCAAAGAGAAACTTTTGCCCTATTTGACAAATTCACAGGCAAGCCTGTCAGAAATGCTGTTGTGTGGCAATGCACCCGAGGTGAGAAAATTTGTGACAATATACTGAATAACAAGGAATATTCGAAGCTAATTACTCAAAAGACTGGCTTAAAAGCAAATACTTTTTTTTCAGCCAGCAAGCTTAAATGGATATTAGAAAATGAACCGAATATTAAAGAGGGCTTATTAAAGGGAGATATCTTATTTGGAACCATTGATACTTACCTTCTCTACCGACTGACAAAATGTCGAGAGTATGTAACTGATACTACAAATGCTTCTCGGACGTTATTGTTTAATTGTATTGATAACTCCTGGGACCCTAAACTTTTTTCAATTTTTGACATAGAGCAATTTGATCTAGCTGAAGTCAGACCCAGCTCTAGTAATTTTGGTTCTAGTAATTTTGAAAATAGCTTCTCCAAAGAAATTTTAATATCTGGAGTTGCTGGCGACGCGCAAGCGTCCTTCTTTGCTAACTTATGTTTTAATCTTGGAGATAGTAAGATTACCACTGGAACTGGTTTTAATATTCAAACAAATATTGGAACTATTTTTAAAGAAGATATTAATGCTTTTACCACCCTCGCCTTTAGTCATAATCAAAAAAATTATTACTCTCTTGAATGTTTAAGTTCTGTTGCAGGCGCTACAATTTCTTGGTTAAAAAATAATTTAAAATTGATTGGAACAGCAAGTGAGAGCGAGGACCTCTCACTTGAAATTTGTGACACTGGAGGTGTTGCTCTGATACCAGCTTTTACTGGTCTTGGTCCACCGTTCTGGAAGGCTGATGCTCGTGCTACTTTTTTAGGTATCAATGCTTCAACAACAAAAAAGCATCTTGTCAGAGCCGCTCTTGAGTCAGTAGTATTTCAAATGGTCGTCTATTTAGAATTCCTACAAAGAGATAACAACTTTAAATTAAAAAGCCTTGTGATAGATGGGGGTATGATTAAAAATAAACTGTTCCTACAAATGATTGCGGATCTTTTACAGATTGAAATCATGGTTCCTAAAATAGAAGAGATGTCATTATATGGTGCTTTACTTTTTGGCATCCAAAAAGAAAAAAATATCTCAGATTTAAACGATCTAAAAAGTTATGAAATTAGTCGTGATTCTTATGGCTTTCAAAAAAATCCAAGCCTTCAAAAATCTTATGAAATTTGGAGAGAATTAGTTGATAAGTATTTCTTATCAAATCAATAAAAAAAATAAGAAATTCTATTTAGAATAAAACTAAAATTGAGTTAATCTAAAGATGGATTATAGAAGGAGGATTACTATGAGAAAATTATCTCTAGTACTAGCATCGCTATTGGCTGTTGCATTTACATTTGCAACTATGCCTGCAAAAGCAGGAAGCCATGTAGTTGAGGCTTGCTTAATTACTAAAACTGACATCAACCCTTTCTTTGTGAAAATGAAAGAGGGTGCTGAAGCTCGTGCTAACGAGCTTGGTGTTAAATTATCATTCTTTGCAGGTAAAATTGATGGTGACCACGAAACTCAAGTGAGAGCTGTTGAGACTTGTATTGCTTCAGGTGCAAAAGGTATCTTAATTGCTGCCTCTGACACTAAGGCGATTGTTCCTGTACTGAAGAACGCACAAGACAATGGATTGCTTGTAATCGCTTTGGATACACCTCTTGAGCCAATTACTGCTGCTGACTCTACTTTTGCAACAGACAACTTTAAAGCTGGTGAGCTAGGTGGTGCTTGGGTTGCTGCAAAATTAGGAGCTGATGCTGCGAATGCTAAAATTGCAATGTTAGATCTTAATGAAAGCCAGCCATCGGTTGGTGTTCTTAGAGACCAAGGGTTTTTATCTGGTTTTGGTATTGATGTAAAAGATGTATCAAGATGGGGTGATGAAGATGACCCACGTATCATTTGTAACGAAGTTACTAATGGTAATGAAGAAGGTGGAAGAACCGCAATGGAAAAATGTCTACAAAGAGATCAAGACATTAATGTTGTGTACACAATCAATGAGCCGGCTGCTGTAGGTGCTTATGAAGCGCTTAAAGCGATTGGTAAAGATGACGGTAGTGTTCTTATTGCTTCAGTTGACGGTGGTTGCCCTGGTGTAGCTGACGTTGAAAGAGGTATTATTGGTGCAACTTCTCAGCAGTACCCACTATTAATGGCTTCACTTGGTGTAGAAGCTATTAAAGCTTGGGCTGAAAATGGGACTAAACCTGAAAATACTCCAGGACTTGATTTCTATAACACAGGTGTGAACCTAGTTACAGATAATCCAGCTGCGGGTGTAGAGTCTATTAGTGTCAAAGAAGGCATGGATAGATGTTGGGGCTAATCCAATAATCAATAATTTTTCAGGGCAGATTAAATTCTGCCCTGATATTTAAAAAAATTTAATGAATAAAATATCTGAAGACATCTCTAAGGATCTTAAAGACCAACCTAAATTTTCAAGCGATATTGGCTCAAAAGATCAAGATCACCATTCATTTGAATTAGGTGAACAAACAACATTAAAAAAGATTCAACATTTCCTTCATGGAAATCCTACTATTGTTCCGGTAATTATTTTAATTCTCAGTGTCATAGGTTTTGGTTTTATAGCTGGTGGGAAATTTTTCTCAGCTTTCAATTTATCTTTAATTGTTCAACAAGTGACTATCGTTGGTATTTTAGCGGCAGCTCAAACGTTAATTATTTTAACTGCAGGTATTGATTTAAGCGTTGCAGCTATGATGGTCCTTGCTTCAGTTTTTATGGGAAAACTTTCTGTAGAAATGGGAATACCTACATTGCCCGCTATCATGGTTGGAATGATCTCAGGTGTGGCTACTGGTGCATTTAATGGATTGCTAGTTACAAGACTGCGGCTTCCTCCCTTCATTGTTACTTTAGGAACATGGAATATATTTTTTGCTTTAGTAATTTTTTTCACTGGATCTCAATCAATAAGAAGTTCAGATATTGAAATTAATGCTCCTCTTCTTCATTTTTGGGGTGAGAGAATAAACTTAGGTGGTTTTGTATTTACCTATGGTGCCTTTCTAATGATTGGCATATTTGTCTTCCTATGGTTTTTACTAAATAAGACTGCATGGGGTCGTCATGTTTATGCTATCGGTGATGATAAAGATGCAGCTGAACTCTCTGGTATAAGAACAGATCGAATGCTTGTATCAATTTACGCAGTGGCAGGATTAGTAGTTGCTATTGGGGCTTGGGTATCAATAGGACGAGTAGGGTCCGTATCTCCAACAAGTTTTTATGAGGGAAACCTAGACTCCATTACAGCAGTGGTGATTGGAGGTACGTCCCTATTTGGTGGTCGCGGAACAATTATAGGTTCTCTTTTTGGAGCTTTAATAGTTGGTGTCTTTAGCTCTGGACTATCAATAGCAGGTTTAGATGTTTTATGGCAAAGATTTGCCTTGGGTTGTCTTATTATTATAGCTGTTGGAATAGATCAATGGATTAGAAAGGTGTCTAACTAATGGAGCCAATTTTAGTAGCTAAAAACTTATCAAAGAAGTATGGAAAAGTTGTAGCATTAGATAATGCTAATCTAGAGCTTTACCCTGGTGAAGTTTTAGGAGTAATCGGAGATAATGGCGCCGGAAAATCAACTCTTATTAAAGTGTTATGTGGTGCAGTGGTTCCAGATAGCGGTGATATATTATTAGACGGCAAAAAAGTTAACTTTACATCTCCTATTGAGGCTAGAACGCTAGGAATTGAAACGGTATACCAAAATTTAGCTTTATCCCCTGCCTTGTCTATTACCGACAATATGTTCTTAGGCCGGGAGATCAGACAAAAAGGTTTCATGGGAAAATTTTTAAGATTTCTTGATAAAAAAGCTATGGCTGAAGAGGCAAGAAAAAGACTTTCCGAATTGGGACTATTGACTATTCAAAATATCAATCAACTTGTAGAAACTCTTTCTGGGGGTCAAAGACAAGGTGTAGCTGTAGCTAGAGCCACTTCTTTTGGAACTAAATTAGTTATCATGGATGAACCAACAGCGGCTCTAGGCGTCAAGGAAAGTCGAAGAGTCTTAGAATTAATTGGAGAAGTAAGGGCAAGAGGAATTCCTATCATTCTTATTTCTCATAACATGCCTCATGTATTTGAAGTAGCAGATAGAATCCATGTTCATCGTTTAGGGACAAGACTTTGTGTCATTGATCCTAAAAAGTATGAGATGTCTGATGCTGTTGCTTTTATGACTGGCGCAAAAGAACCACCAGCAAATTAATTTTCTAAATAGTAATCTGCTTCTATACTATTTTGAATTACATTCACTCCATTCGGTAAATCATTTTCATAAACTTTCTGATTAATTTGATCCTGCGTTAAATTAAAACCTTTCCATCTATCAATTAATCTCTTTTCAAGCACTGACTCTTCACAATGAATCATAACTTTTGAGTCAAAATAATTATTTAATTCATTCCATGGATGAGAATTTAATAAAAGATAATTTCCCTCAACTATAATAATTTTTTTATTTTCTAAAATTGTTACTGCTGACGATCTAGATAATTCTAAAGAGCGATCAAAGATCGGGACAATAACTTCTGACTCAGCCGCTAGTCTGATTAGAAAACTTTTTAGACCCATCACATCAAATGTTTCCGGGGAGCCTTTTCTTGGAAGAAGATTTTTAGAACTTAAAATAGCATCATCTAAATGAAAACCATCCATTTGTAATATGTCTGAGGGAAAGCCTTTAAGATTAAGGTCCTGATTTAATTTTTCAGATATCGTGCTTTTTCCAGACGCCGGGGGTCCCGCGAGAGCAATAAAATATCTTTTTTGAAGGTTATTTTGGTCCAAAGTATAACTTAAAATGGATAGTAGCTCGTTGTAATTAAGGGTTTTCATAAATTTAGTTTATTCATTTCTAATGTAGAATTTATTCCAAATTTGAAACCTTTCATTGAGTATCTCAGAGAGCTCAGGGTCTTTCTCAATTGTTTTGATAACTTTTGGGGAGGAAAGTGCCTCATTAGGTTTTAAGTTGTTAAATCCCATAAAAGCAATTCGAGCAGCTCCAAAGGCAGCCATCGCATCAGACGCATCAGTAAGAGATAAATTTCTATTTAAAATTGAAGCAAGTAATTTAAGCCAAGACTCATTCTTGGAACCTCCTCCTATTGCATAAATATTTTCTAATTTTATTCCAGTTTTCGATAGTGCTCGATAATTATTATTTAGTCCAAAAGATATTCCCTCTATGAGTGCATAAATTAGTGATGCCCTATCGCTATCAATACCCATTTGATGAAAACTTGCCCTTACGTGGGGATCGTTAATAGGAGTACGTTCACCGGTTAAGTATGGTAAAAAATATGGAGCATTAATTATTGTATTTTTTTCACTTAAAAAGTTAGATAAATTTTCTGTAATCTCTTCAATAGAGGAATCGAAAGTTTCTTTAAACCAATTGATGTTTGAAGTGCAAGAAAGCATCACTGACATTAAATGCCAGGTGTTAGGTAGACAGTGACAAAAGGAATGTATGGCATCATCGTAATTTTTTAAAAAATTATTTGTTGAACCAAAGATTACACCTGATGTTCCTAAAGATAGAGAAGCATCGCCCTCTTCATATAATCCTAGTCCAACTGCAGCGGCAGCATTATCTCCAGCACCACCATAAACTTTACAGCTAGCATCAAAACCATATTGGTTAGCAACTTCTTTTTTTAAAATCCCTGTTTGTTCTGTACCCTCACACAACGTAGGCATTTGATTTAATTGCATAGAGCTCGCTTCTAGCAACTCTGATGACCATTTGCGCTGACCCACATCTAACCAATATGTCCCAGCAGCATCTGATAGGTCGCTAAAATATTCTCCAGTGAGATACAATCTCAAATAATCTTTAGGTAATAAAACTTTATGGATTTGATCAAAAATTTTTTGTTCATTGTGCTTAAGCCATAATACTTTTGGCGCGGTAAATCCAGGCATAGCGATGTTTCCAGAGATGTCCAACACTGAATTATTAGACATTATTTCGACACACTCTTGATAACTTCGAGTGTCATTCCACATCATACAAGGCCTTAAAACTTGATTATTTTTATCCAAGCAAGTTGCTCCATGCATATGCCCAGAAAAAGAAATTGATTTAATTTCTTTTAAGTTAATATCTTGTTTTAATTTAGAAAGGCATTGATCTAGTGCCTGTATCCAAAGCATAGGATCTTGCTCTGACCATCCACTATAAAGACTGGATAAAGGTATCTCCTCACTAGAAACAGTTTTAATAAGATTTTGCTCATCACCAATAACCAAACACTTCATCGAAGAAGTTCCTAAATCTATACCTAGATACATGGTAAATATTATATACAAGTCATTAGGTTTTTCTATTTATACAATCGAAGAAAGTGATAAATTATATCAATGCCAAAATCTCTTAAATTAAAATTACAAAAAATTAGAAATCAAAAATATAAACCAAAAGATTTTATTATAGCAGATGCTAAAGATGGTGATCTTGCCATGGGGGTTACAACTCCTGGACCCCAAAGAGATACTCAAGGAAAAATTGTTCAAGGCTTTAAAAAACTTAAAGATTATAAAAAAGCAATGGAGGCGATGACAAAGTCAAAATCAGTGGACATCATGTTAATGTCAGCCTCAGTAGGTGAGTCTTTAGTTGAAAAAAAAATATTTAAGAATTCACCGGTAACGCCTGCTATCAGGATGAATGACACAAGTGATATTTGGCTAATGAGAAACGGTAATTATCGCTCAACTAACCCTCGTCCTTTTCGCTCTGCAAGAATTGAAAGAGTAAGTAAATTAGTTGATCTAGGTTTATTTTCTGTAACTTTTTCTAAAAATGTAGAATTTGATTTAGCAATGCTAAATTCTTATCGCAATTTTAGAATAGACTCCTTGAAATATAAATTTTCTCATTTTCTTGAAATATTTAACCCCCCCATAGACGTAGGAATGAATAGTCGAGAATTAGGTGATTATGTAAATGATTGTATTATTAAGGCTATTGCTGGCCAAACAAAAGAAGAGAGGCCTCTTTTTCTAAAGATTGCCTATAACGGACCAAAAGCCATGGAAGATTTAGCAAGTTATGATCCAGAAAATTTAATTGTAGGAATTCTTGGTGGAAGTAAAGGGACAACTAGAGATTGTTTTGAATTGATACATAAGGCGAATAAGTATGGAGCTAAAGTTGCCCTTTTTGGAAGAAAAATCAACTTATCAGAAGATCCGATAGGCTTAGTTAAATTAATGAGAAAAGTTGTGGAAGGGGATGTAACCTCAGAAGAAGCAGTAAAAATTTACCATGACCAGCTTAATAAGAAAAAACTAACCCCTGATCGAAATCTTAAAAACGATCTTCAGATTACTGACTCTATTTTAAAATTATAATTTCTGAATATTGGGAAGATTTCCTGATGATGAGTCTACTTTCATCATAGCACTTCCCGCAGCATGTGCTTTTTTTAGAGTTGTCTTCATATCCCAAGACTCATGTATTCCATAAATAAATGCTGCACAAAATGCATCGCCAGCACCTACTGAGTTAATTATTTTTTTTTTATTCATTGTTGTAGAGTTTGTATGAATGACTTCATCTCGAGAGAGATATAAGGATTCTTTTGAATGATGTACAATTAATGCCTTCTTAATTCCTTTTAAAAACAATTTTTTTGATAAATTAGTTATAAGTTTTTTATTTAATTTTTTTTTTGAATTAATTATTGGTCTTTTAAATAATAATTCTGCCTCAATTTCATTTAAAAGCAAATAATCTGTATTCGGGAGTGCGCTTAATACTACTTTTTGAAAAGAAGGATCATTATTAGAAACTAAATCTAAAACTGTAATAATATCTTTTTTCTTTGCTTCAATTAAAATTTTAGATAAGCGAGTATTTTTTCCAGAAAATTTATCAAGCTTACCTAAAAGAGTAATATAGCCAACGTACATAATTTTTGGACTAGATTTTAATTTTTGAATTTGAAAATGATGAATATCTAATAAGTTATTTGCTCCAGCATAATACAAAAATGTTCTTTCATGTTGTTTTTCAAACATACATACAGTATGGGAAGTAGGAGCTTTATGAGTTGATTTTAAGAATTTTGTTTCAATAGCATTTTGTTGACAATGTTTTTTTATATAACTTGCATTTTCATCTACTCCAATTGATCCCATAGCGATCATCGGGTATTTGAATCCAAGGGAGTATAAATCTGATAGCACATTTGATGGACCCCCTCCCACACATTGGAAACTCTCAATGATAGGTTCTAATTTTCCTCGCTGAGGTAAAGTATTGATTTTGTATGTAGTGTCTACGCACCACATACCCAACCCAATAATTCCTTTCGACATTAAATTTCATTCCACAAGGGATGAATAGAGTCTTCGTCCTCTTCTATTTGTGCAAATCGACCGACTGGCTCTAAAAAATAATTATCATTATTGTCATCATTTACTTGAGAAACTTCACCTGCCATAACCATTCCGGTACCTTTTACTGCATAAAATTTATGATAAATATTTCTTTCAACAGTTACACTCTGTCCTCTTTTTAAAATTAAAGGTTCATGAGGCAACACTTCAATTTTAACACCATCAACTAAAACCATTAGTTTTTCATTTTTTTCCTTAAGATGCTCGTCGATCTCTACAAATTCAATTGCTAGATCTCCTCCACCTCTGTTAATTATATCTTCTAATTTTACTTTGTGACTATGATGCGGTATTTCTTGACCTTCTTGCATAAAAAGTAATTTTTCAGCATAAGGTTTGTCTTGAGTGTTTCCTTGAATGCCGTTTCTAATACAGAATAAGGTTATTCCTTGTTGATAGAACAAACCCTTACCAAAGTCAGTGACGTCCCATCCCATTTGATGTTCTTTTAAATATTTTGATACATTTGGTTCTTTTTTGTATTCTTCTTTTGACCAGTATCCCCATTGTGGCAATACCCATGAGTACTCTTCCATCATCGATTTTGCATCGATAATAGCTTGATTAATTTCAGACCTTTTCATTTAAAGATAGATTATCAAAAAAATAAATAATTGGTATAATCCTTTGATGCAAACTATTCTTGTAGATCCCTATCCAAGAGAGATGAGATTAATTTTCACTCCAAAAAAATTACAACTTTTAAAAAAAAATTATCAATTAATAAATGTTCCCAATAGAAATAAACAAAGTTTTTATGAAAAAAATATTGAAAAGGCAGATTTTATTATTGGACAACCTGACCTGCCCTCCTCACTTTTAGTAAAAGCAAAAAAACTAAAAGCAATATTCAATGTTGAAAGTAATTTCATGGATAATATGGATTATGAGTATTGTTTTGCTAACAATATTTATGTGTTATCAACAGCACCAGTGTTTGCACAAACAGTAGCTGAGATGGCGGTGGGATTCACCTTTTCTCTAAAAAGAGATATTCACCAAGCGCACTTAGACTTCATTAAAGGACAGGAAAAATATGGTCTTGAGGGAAATAACAGTAGTAGTTTGTTGAAGAATAATCAAATTGGATTTATTGGATATGGTGATCTTGCTAAAAATCTTCATCCGTTATTAAAACCTTATACAAATAATTTTCTAGTATATGATCCTTGGCTTTCTGAAAAACAATTAACAGATTGGGGTACGAGCCCTAGTTCCTTGAGTAAAATTTTCAAGGATTGTGATGTTATTTATATTTTAGCTACAATTACTACAAAAAATCAAAATATGATTGATCATAAACTTTTAAATTTGATGAAAGAAAATGCCTGTTTACTCATTTTAAGTAGAGCAAGTGTGATCAATTTTCAAGATTTGATTAAAACTATTAGAAAGAAAAATATTAAAGTAGCAACTGACGTTTTTCCTGAAGAGCCAGTAAAAAAAAATGACCCCATAAGAAAAGAAAAAAATATTTTGTTTTCTGCTCATCGTGCTGGAGCTTTAAGTGAAGTTTTTTATGAAATGGGTGAAATTGTTTTTGAAGATTTACAATTATTAAGCAAAGGACTGCCGCCGAGACTCTGTAGAAAAGCAGAATTGGAAACGGTAAAAAGCCTTCGCTCTAAACCTGTTGATGTGAATTAATTTGATTGAATTAAAGCAATTTATTTAGTTCTATCATTATATGTTAATAAATATTGATCCCATCTTAAGTCCTGAAATCCTTCATACTCTTAGATCAATGGGTCATGGTGATAAATTAATTTTAAGTGACTCTAATTTCCCAGCTTACTCAATGAATTCTAGAGTGCATCGTTTAGATGGTGTGGATGCGGCTAGGGCTGCAAAAGCAATTTTATCGGTATTTCCACTTGATAGCTTTATTGAATCTCCAATTCAAAGAATGGAAATCGATGGAAAGCCCGATGAACTAAATGAGGTTCATAAAGAATTAATGCAAACAACAGCTGAAGTTGCTGGGGATCATTGGAAGATTTCTTCTATTGAGCGATTTAAATTTTACGAAGAAGCCAAAAAGGCATTTGCCATCATTACTACCAATGAAACAAGACCTTTTGGATGTTTCATTTTCACTAAAGGGGTTGTCAAACCAGATGGCTCTGTTTGGTTATTAGATTAGTGAGTATTTCAATACTAGGTATTTTTGTTGCAGACTTATGTTTTTTTGGTGATGAAATTCCTGTGCCAGGAAAAACAGTTCTTGGAAAAAAATACATAATTGGTCCAGGTGGCAAAGGCTCTAATCAAGCAATAGCAGCTTCTCGAGCGGGAGGCGATGTCTCTTTTGTTACTAAGTTAGGCAAGGATAATTATGCTGATATGGCCTTAAAACTGTATCAAGAAGCCGGAGTAAATACTCAAGCTGTAATTCTTGACTCTAATTTAAATACTGGAGCTGCTGGTATCTTAATCAATCAACAGACAGGAGAGAATGCAATTAATGTTATTCCAGGAGCTGCTGCAACAATAGATCATAAATTCATTGACGATAATTTATCTATTATCAAAAATTCAAAAATATTTCTAACTCAATTAGAAACTTCAATTGATGCTACAATGTATGCCCTTAAGATGGCAAAAGAAAATGGATGTTCAACTATTTTAAATCCTGCTCCAGCTAGAAATCTTCCAGATGATTGTTTTGAAAATATTGATTTTTTCACACCCAATGAAACTGAAGCAAGTTTTTTTATCAATCAATCAATTGAAAGTGAAAAGGACTGTCAATCTGCTGCAAAAGTATTATTAGACAAAGGAGTGAAAAACATTTTGATAACACTAGGTGATAAAGGATGTTTTTTTAAAAACCAAGAAGAAGAATTTTTATTACCAGCAAAAAAACTTTCCGGTCCCGTTGTAGATACTACTGGTGCTGGTGATGCTTTCAATGGTGCTTTTAGTGTCGCTTTATCCAAGAATAAAAACTATAAAGAAGCAATTGAGTTTGCTAATTTGGTAGCAGGGATTTCAGTTACTCGTGAGGGTGCGGCAAATTCAATGCCCACAATTGATGAAATAGAGGAGAATTTACAATGAGTTATTCAGCGCAAAAAAATCGATATCAAAACATGCAATACAGAAATTGTGGGAGCAGTGGATTAAAACTCCCTCTTTTATCAGTTGGTCTTTGGCATAACTTTGGAGGAAGCAACGGCATGACCTCTGAGTCCAAAAAAATTCTTTTTGCCTCTTTTGATGCTGGTATTACACATTTTGATTTAGCCAATAATTATGGTCCTCCTTACGGAAGTGCTGAAGCGAACTTTGGTAAAGTTATGCAAAGCGATTTTAAAAAGTACCGAGATGAAATGATTATCTCCTCCAAAGCTGGATATGACATGTGGGATGGCCCTTATGGAGAGTGGGGTTCTAAAAAACATGTAATTGCTAGTTGTGATCAAAGTTTAAAAAGAATGAAAGTCGATTATGTAGATATTTTTTATTCTCATAGATTTGATCCAAATACACCCTTAGAGGAAACTGCTGATGCACTTGAGAGTATTTATCGATCTGGCAAAGCTTTGTATATAGGTGTTTCTTCTTATTCAGCAAATAAAACTAAAGATATGATAAAAATTTTAAAAAGCCGCGGCATTAAATTATTTATTCATCAACCTTCTTACTCCATGATTAATCGGTGGATTGAAAAAGATTTAACTAAAACATTAATAAAAAATGGGGTTGGGTGTATTGCTTTTTCTCCACTTGCTCAAGGCTTTTTATCAAATAAATATTTAAAAGGGATACCAAAGGGAACCAGGGTTAGTGAGAATAGCTCTTTCAGTAAAGATTTAATTACCAAAAATAATCTCAAAATAATTAATAAT
Source organism: Alphaproteobacteria bacterium (assembly GCA_045560885.1). Lineage (GTDB taxonomy): Bacteria > Pseudomonadota > Alphaproteobacteria > HIMB59 > HIMB59 > HIMB59. The sequence goes on along the minus strand of JBJKYU010000006.1, from coordinate 330 downwards.
TTAAATATAATTGCAAAAAAACGCGGTCAATCTCTCTCCCAATTAGCATTGGCTTGGGTATTAAATAATAAGGCAGTAACATCAGCTTTAATTGGAGTTCGCTCTGTAACTCAACTAAAAGATAATTTGGCTGCACTAAATAATTTGAAATTTACTAAAGATGAGCTCAAGAAAATTGATAAAAATGCTAAAGAGGGCAATATAAATCTTTGGGCTCCATCTAGTTCGTATTGAAAAGAGTTTTAGTTTTTGGTGACTCCAATAGTTGGGGCTACACTGATCAAGACAATGGTCATAGATATGAAAAAAGATGGCCAGTTTTATTAAAAC
>JBJKYU010000005.1:0-18343 GCA_045560885.1 Alphaproteobacteria bacterium | reverse complement strand
TATACCGAAGATCAATTAACTAACTTTCGCAAAAAAAATATCGGAATTGTTTTCCAATCTTTCTATTTAATTCCCAGTTATACAGCTTTAGAAAATGTTGCTTTATCCTTAGAGATCAATTTTCAAAAAAATGCTCTTGTACAGGCAGAAGAAATATTAACTGATTTAGGGCTCAAAGATCGGCTTCATCATTTTCCCAGCCAACTCTCTGGAGGAGAGCAACAACGAGTTGCGATTGCGAGAGCCATCATTAATAAACCAGAATTAATTTTAGCCGATGAGCCGACAGGTAATCTCGATGAAGAAAACTCTCAAGTGATTGCTGACTTATTGTTTAATGTTTCTCAAAAATATCAAAAAAGCCTTTGCCTGGTCACCCATGATCTCGAATTAGCCAAAAAATGTGATCGATTGATGAAAATTGATAATGGTACAATTATTTAATCAATTACTTTTTATCCATCATCAAGCGTTCAAAGACTTAAAGCGAAGTCTTCAAAAAAAAATAACAATTTTTATAACGATTTTTATCAGTGTCTTTATTTTATTTGTTATCAGCACCCTTAATCAATCCTTACTTCAAGAAATAAGATCGAATACCAAATCCATTTTAGGAGGTGATGCAGAAATTGAAGTGAAAAACCAGGAGCTCAATGAATCGGTGCTGCAATCAATTGAGACTTTTGCCGATATCTCCTTGAACACCACCATTGCCTCTATGGTGGCCAATGAAAATCTAAGCCCACCCAAAACATCTTTTGTGCAATTACGAGCTGTTGATAGTTTGTATCCCCTCTACGGTGAGTTCATCACTACAAAAGGCAAAGTAGAGAGAGATTTTTTTGAAAATTCAAATTTAGCTATCATTAATGAAAATTTAGCAGCCAATCTTCAATTAAAAGAAGGTGATACCTTAATAATAAGAGATCAAAATTTTACTGTTCATTCCATTATTCAACAAATGCCTGACTTAGGAGGGGCTGGTTTATTTGGAGATTTGGTTGTTATTTCTCAATTAGGGCTTAACTCCCTATCAATTCCCTCTTCAGAAAATTTTTTTGAGTTTGAATATCGTGTGAGATATTTTGATGAAATAATTGAGGAGCAAGGAAAACAAAATCTACAAAATATCTTTTCCTCTGAGTCAGAAATTCGAGTTCGCTTCCCTGAAAATACAACTAACTTTATTCAACGAACTTTAGACAATTTTGCAAATTTTCTGAGCTTAATCTCTTTAGCTGCAATTTTGATTGCGGGCATTGGAATCTCCAACACAGTGATTGCTTATATCAATCAAAATTATAATGCGATTGCTGTGCAAAAATCATTAGGTCTCAATACAAGAATTATTCAAGGTATCCTTGGTTATCAAATATTTTTTATAACACTAGTCATTTGCATTTTAGCTTTTTTTTTAAGTAGCCTGGTACCTGGTATCGTTAATACACTTCTGCCATCAGGGCTTAACTTCTCACTGTCAAGTGCTAGTAGTTTTTTTATTTTTATCAAAATTACCTCAGTGGCTTTAATAGCGATTACTATATTTCTTCTTCCAGCGCTCAATTCCATTCAACAACTCTCCGCTAATAGCTTATTTCGGAATACCTATGAGTTTGTCAGTTTTCGTTTTTCATTGAAGACGGTCATATTTATCATTCTTCTTGTCTTATTGTTAATTAGTATCTTCACTCTGGGCAGTAGCTTGTGGTTTTATAATTTCATTTTTCTTGTTGGTTTTTTGTTTGCTATCAGTCTTTTCTATTTTGTCTTTAAATTATTCAATTATTTTTTTGGGAAACTAAAAGTTTTCCAAGGGCTTAATCTTTTGTTAGCAAAGAGAAATATCACCAGTCCCAGTTCCATCGGACCATTGATTTTAACTACTTTGGGGATTGGCATTTCCCTTTTACTGACCATTTTAACGATTGCGGGATCTTTTCAAAATTTAATTCAAAAAAGTGTGGACACAAAAGCACCTGATTTCTTTTTCATTGGTATTGATCAATCTTTAAAACAAGATTTTCAAGATTTTGTCATGGACGCAGACCCATTAAGTGATTTGGTCGTTGTGCCTATTGCAACCGCTAAAATTCAATTGATTAATAATGTTGATCCTAGAACTTATATTGATCGTCAAAACCCCTCTTACTGGGTTATTCAAGAAGAAAGAAGGATTTCTTGGGTTGAAGAACCGGCCTCTAATAATCCCATCGTAGAGGGCCAATGGTGGGAGAACAATCCCTCCGATCAGATGTATATCTCTTTTGATCATGATGCTGCTCAAGATTTGGGAATTAAAATCAATGATACCATTGCTCTATCGATTTATGGCCGTGAAGTAACAGGTGTTGTTAAAAACTTTCGAGATGTGGATTATGCAGATTTTACCATCAACTTTGCCATGCTCTTAAATACAAATTATGCTCAAGCAATCCCTCATGAGTATCTTGCTACAGTAAAATTATCGGAACAAAACAATTTTCAAGAGTATGAACTTTTAAAGAGATTTCCAAATATCTCCTCTATCAAGATTGCAAGCTATGCTAAAAAAATCAACCAACTCTTAAATCAAGTGAATATTGCAGTAATAGCTTTAGCAGCAATTATTATTTTTATTGGTTTATTAGTAATCAGTAGTGCAATACTAGTTCAGGGCAAAAATAAAATTTATCAAAATTTAGTCTTTAAAATTTTAGGACTTAATAAAATTCAAATTATCAAAACCAGTTTATTAGAATTTATTATTTTATTTTCGAATACGATTATACTCACATTGCTTATTAGCTTTACCGCTTCGTATCTAGTAGTTCAATATATATTTAATATTGAATGGCATTTTGATTTGTTTAATATTTTCTTGGTCTACTTGTTAACGGGTATTTTTACATTGGCGTTGATTATCTTAGATACTTATAAAAACCTAAGTCCTAAAGTGTATCCTATAATTCGAAATAATTAATCTTGCTGAAATATATCTCGGGTAAAGATTTTATCTTGTACGTCACTTAATTCAGAGGAGTTACGATTGCAAAGAATTAAATCTGAGTCTTTTTTAAATTGCTCCAAATCTTTATAGACAGGTGAGTTAAAAAATGTTCCTTCTTTGATTAAGGGCTCATATATAATCATCGGTATTCCTTTGGCTTTTACTCTTTTCATAATACCTTGCATGCTCGACTCACGAATATTATCCGAACCCTCTTTCATCGCCAGTCGATAAACCCCCACTTTATTGGGTTTTAATTTAGCAATTTCTAGACCCAGAAAATCTTTTCGCATTGTATTAGAGTCAATAATGGCTTCCATGATTTTTTGAGGGACTTGATCAAAGTTACGCAAAAGTTGTTTGGTGTCCTTGGGAAGACAATAACCTCCATAACCAAAAGAAGGATTGTTGTAATAATCACCTATTCGAGGATCGAGACTCACCGCTTTAACTATTTCTATGGTATCAAGGTTTCTGGCCATAGCAAATGAGTCAAGTTCATTGAAAAATGTGACTCGCATTGCTAAAAAAGCATTGGCAAAAAGTTTGGAGGACTCTGCTTCTGTAGCTTTTGTATAAAGCACTTCCACTTCCTTATTGATCGACCCCTCAACTAATAATTGAGCAAATTTTTTAGCCTGATCAGAATGAGAGCCTATTACAATTCTTGATGGATAAAGACTATCATGCAAAGCTTTACCTTCTCGTAAAAATTCAGGAACAAATATAATTTCTTGGCTGGGATATTTTTTTTGAATACCTTCAACGAAACCGACCGGCAAAGTGGAGCGAATAATAATCGTCGCTTTAGAATTTTGTGCATTTAAATTTTCAATACAGGACTCTACTGTAGAGGTATCAAAATAATTTGTATCAGGATCGTAGTTCGTCGGGGTTGCAATGATAACGAAATCAAAATCATATTGAGTAGGAAACTCAGAGACACCTCTAATATTTAATTTTTTTTGAGAAAGAAATTCTGAGGCCTGTTTATCCTCAATGGGAGATTTTTTATCATTTATGAAGTTGATACGATCGGTATTGAGATCATAACAAATGACTTCATTTTGTTGAGATAGCAAAACAGCATTCGCTGTGCCTACATAACCGAGCCCTAATACAAGTATCTTCAAGAACTATCAATTTAGTTCAAAAATAGTCTCGCTCAATAATTATTTTTAAGAAAGAAAAGATTAAGTTAAATTAGGGGCTTTATCGCCCCTAATTTTGATTTATGAATTTTTTATGAAATTAGAGACTTTTTAAATTCCACTTATTCATTAACCCAACAAAAAATCCTTGGGCTTGTTTTAACTCAATCCAGTGGTTGACGTAGTTAATCCAAACTTGATCTTGTTGATCAATTAACCATGCCAAAGGAGTTGGGGATTTGGGCTCATCGACAGGAACAATCGCTAACTCGGGATAGGTTTCTACGAGTGTTGCCGCTTCCACATTCGAAGTAATATGGGCGTCTGCTCTTCCTGCGAGCACTTCCTGGAAATCTCTAGCGGGTGATTCAATTGCTTTAATCTGCGCTTTAGGAAAATAAGACTTGGCTTGCATTTCCTGTGTTGTGCCCAAAGTAACCGCAACTGTGACATTGCTTTGATTGATATCATCCCAGCTTTTGAACTTATCAAGGTTTTTTTTCAAAGTTAGAGGGACAGTAGCTAATTTAAAATAAGAATTAGTATACCCCGAAACTAAGGCTCTTTTTGGACTCAATGAAGCACTGGTTGAAATGTCATATTTATTAGCAGTAATGCCCGCAACGATGGATTTCCAATCGGTTGGAACTAATACTAGCTCCACTCCCATATCAGCAGCTAATTGGGTAACTACATCGATATCAAATCCCTCATAAGAATTATTGGAGGGATCAATCATCGACATGGGATTCCAATCTCCTGTTGTTCCGACTTGTAATTTTCCTAATTCTTGGATTTGTTGGAGTTTTGATTCAGCATTAGCAAATCCAGCGAAGGCTAATAAGCTGATTACAGCAATTATTTTTTTTATCATTGGCAATCTCCTTTTTCATTTTATACAAACATTTCTATCTTAAAGATGTTAAATGCGACACATGGGCTTAAAATTATTAAGGAAATATTCAAATTTTTAGATTTAAATACTTAATTAATTTTAAAGATACTGGTATATTGTATACCACAAATTGAGGAGAAAGGAACATTAGTTCAAATGTCAGATATAGAAATTGCAAGAGCGGCCAGTAAAATCCACATTCGCGATGTGGCGGCTAAAATTAATATTCCCGAAGAAAGTTTAGTCCCTTACGGACACGATATAGCAAAAATTAACTTTGATTTTATTGAAAAAAGTCAATCTAACCCTGATGGTAAGCTAATCCTTGTCACAGCGATTAACCCTACTCCAGCTGGTGAGGGAAAAACTACCACCTCTGTAGGATTAAACGATGGTTTAAATGCTATTGGTAAAAAATCCATTGTTTGTCTCAGAGAACCAAGCCTTGGTCCTAACTTTGGAATGAAAGGTGGTGCTGCCGGTGGTGGATACGCTCAAGTTGTACCGATGGAAGAGATTAACCTTCACTTTACTGGTGACTTTCATGCTATTACATCTGCTCACAACCTTCTCTCCTCATTAATTGATAATCATATTTATTGGGGCAATGAACTAGGCATAGATCAAAGAAGAATTACTTGGGGTCGTGTCGTCGACTTAGGTGATCGTGCTTTAAGAAAAGTCAACGTTAACTTAGGTGGTATCTCTAACGGATTTCCTCGTGAAGATAAATTCGACATTACAGTAGCCTCTGAGATTATGGCAATTTTCTGTTTAGCAATAAGTATTGAAGATCTTCAAAAAAGAATTGGTGATATTATTATTGCTTATCGCAGAGACAAATCTCCTATTTATGCAAGAGATGTCAAAGGTGATGGTCCAATGACTGTTCTTTTAAAGAACGCTTTGATGCCGAACTTAGTTCAAACTTTAGAAAATAACCCTGCTATTATTCATGGTGGACCTTTTGCGAACATTGCCCATGGTTGCAATACGGTTATTGCGACACAAACTGGTCTTAAGTTAGCTGACTATGTAGTAACGGAAGCAGGATTTGGTGCGGACTTAGGTGCTGAGAAATTCTTAGATATTAAATGTCGTAAAGCTGGACTCACTCCAAATGCTGTTGTTATTGTGGCAACAGTTAGAGCGCTGAAATCTCACGGTGGTGTGGAAAAAGCTGATCTCAACAATGAAAATGTAGCAGCGGTAGAAAAAGGTTTTGCGAACCTTCAGCGTCACATTGAAAATATCCAATCTTTTGGATTACAACCCATCGTTGCTATCAATAGCTTTACTTTGGACACAGAAGCTGAAAGCAAAGTCATATCTGATGGTTGTGATAAATTAGGCGTGAAAGCTGTTCTTTGTTCTCACTGGGCTAACGGTAGTAAAGGGACAAAAGAATTAGCCGAAGAAGTCGTCAAAATTGCTGAGTCGAGCGACACTTCAAAATTCACCTTTACATATAGCGATGACATGTCCTTAGAAGATAAAATCAGAGCTGTAGCAAAAAAAATCTACCGAGCTGATGATATCGTTATTGATAAAGCAATTAGCGATCAACTCAAAGGATTTGAAGAAAGCGGTTACGGAAAGCTTCCAATTTGTATTGCCAAAACGCAGTACAGCTTCTCTACTAATCCGGCTATGAGAGGTGCGCCCACAGGGTTTACCGTACCCGTCAGAGAAGTCAGGCTTTCTGCTGGTGCTGGGTTTATCGTAGTGGTCACTGGCGCGATCATGACGATGCCAGGCCTTCCGAAAGTACCAAGTGCCAATTCCATTATGTTAGATGAAAACGGCTTAATCCAAGGCTTATTTTAAAAAATCAATTTATTTCAATATACCCCTTAAATGGGGTATATTGACCTCAATGTATTCTAAAACCACCAAAGGTGTAACGGTAACGGTTACTCCTTATTTTCTTGACGATCAGTCTTCTCCCCAAGAAAGCCATTATGTATGGGCTTATCAAGTAAATATCAAAAACTTAAGTGATATCACCATGAAACTTAATCATCGAAATTGGGTGATTATTGATGCCAATGGAAAAATTATGAATGTTCAAGGTGAAGGGGTGGTGGGAGAGTTTCCGATCCTGCAACCAGGTGAAAGCTTTGAATATACCAGTGGTACGCCCTTGAAAACAACAAATGGCATTATGCAAGGATTTTATTTGATGTCACAAAACAACGGAGAGCAAATAAAAATCGATATCCCCGCCTTTTCTTTAGATAGCCCGTATAACAAAAAAAACTTTCATTAATCCCTGATGTTAAATTTTAAACCCATTGCCTTAGTTGGAGGAACTGTAATCTGTGCAGTCGGATTTCTTCTTTTCGTACCCCTTGTCACCGAAATTATTTATCAAACCGAGTCATGGCAGTCTTATGCGGTGCCTATTCTACTCTATCTGATTGTGGGGGGATCCTTAGTAATTACTAATCGTAATGTGGAATTAAAAATTTCTACCAAAGAAGCGTTTATTATCACCTCACTTTCTTGGGTTTTGCTCTCAATTCTTTGTGCGGTACCCTTTGTCTATACTCAATCTGGTCTTTCTGTTGTCGACTCTCTTTTTGAGTCTATGAGCGGTATTACCACCACGGGAGCTACTATTCTCAATAATCTGGATGAACTTCCCAAAGGAATTTTGATTTGGCGAGCATTATTGCAATGGTTAGGGGGAATTGGAATTGTGGTGATTGCTCTAGTGATCTTGCCGTTTCTTCGAATTGGGGGAATGCAACTCTTCCACTTAGAAGGTGACGATCCTTATGAAAAATTTTTACCTAAAATCTCTTCAGTTGTATCAAAAATAATAATTGTCTACACAGCTTTAACCCTACTGCTCACCATCCTTTACTTCCTTAATGGAATGGTTTTATTCGATGCGATTGCTCACAGTTTTACGACCATCTCGACAGGAGGATTTTCCACCCACAATGAGTCCTTTGCTTATTTTCAAAGTAATTCCATTTTAAATATCGCAATTATTTTTATGATTATTGGCAGCATTCCCTTTTTACTCTTAGCCCAAACAACAGTGACGAATATTTTCAATGTTATCAAAGACCATCAGGTAAGACTTTTTTTAATAATTCTCTTTATCTCGATAACTATTATTTATTATTTTGCCAGAAACTATATTGATGGTGATATCTTTCATCAATTATCAACGATTAGCTTTAATACTATCTCTATTATCTCTGGCACTGGTTATGTCAGTGATAATTTTGAGAACTGGGGAAATTATGCATCCATTCTTTTCTTGTTTTTAATGTTTATTGGCGGATGTGCGGGTTCAACCACCGGAGGGCTTAAGATATTTCGATTTCAAATTTTATTTAAATATATCGTCCTTCACTTAAAAAAAATGCTGCAACCCCATATGGTCATCTCTGCTCAATTTAACGGTAAAAAAGTACCGGACTCCACTTATGAGTCCGTGATGACGTTCTTTTTTATCTATATCATCACTTTCGCCTCATCGGCTCTCCTTCTCTCTTTCAGCGGTATTGACTTTTTAACCTGTATCTCGGCTGCGGCCTCGGCCATTTCTAATGTTGGCCCTGGATTAGGAGAAATAATTGGACCTGAAGGAAATTACAGCACACTAACTGATTATTCAAAACTAGTTCTGACGCTTACCATGTTTTTAGGGAGACTGGAGATGCTGACAATATTCGTCCTCCTTCTGCCTTCTTTTTGGAAAAATTAAATCTTTGATTTTAAATCACGACTAAGTCGCAGAACCAAATCGCTTTGAGTATTTTGAATAACAGTATCGAATTCAGCGAGACTGAAATTTCCAGACAGTGTGCCGTATGAAGACACAGAGCCCTCAATTATTTGAGTTTGAGACAAACTAGGTTTATTAAGAACTACATTAAATGACAAAGAGATATCAACTCTTTTTCCATCACTGATAGAGGATGTTTCTTCTAAGTATTCAGAAATAGTAAATTTCATCTCCCCATCAAATCCATCAATTTTTACTTTTTGATCAAACCACTGAGTGAGCAAAGTCTTGGTATGGCTTGGTAGAATAGTTTTAATTTCTAATTCTTTTTGGACAACCTCAAAAGATATTATTTCAAATTCCGGTCTAATTGGATCTACAAAAGTATCATCGGCGCTACAAGAAGATATTAATAAAATGAATAAAAAAACAGATAGTTTTGACATAAATAGATTTTAAATCAAAATTGTTGAATATCCATCCCTATTAGTTAAATAATTTGAGCATAAAAAATAAATCATAAACTCAATTCTATTTAATCTAAAGAGACAAAATTACCAATTGATACATTTCATAAGCCTCACTTGAGCAGGCAATCTATTACTAGCTTGCTTCCAAACAATAGACTTAGGACCATTTATGACATCCTCCGTAACCTCTAGTCCAATTTTGGCAGGAAGACAATGCATAAAAACACATTCTGGAGATGTCAAAGCCATCAAGTCACTATTAACTTGAAAGTTTGATAAAATATTTTTTTTAATTTCATTATCATCATCGTTCATTGAAATAAAAACATCAGTCATTATACAGTGGGATTTTGATATTATTTGCTTATCGAGCTTATCATAGAGGAAGATATTATTGCTTAATTTCCAATCTAAATTTTCAATCAAGCTGGAATGAGAGAAAATATGAAGGTTGATATTGCCCAAAATATTGACAGCTTCCACTAAACTTAAAAGAACATTGTTAATATCACCAAACCAAGAAATTTCTAAGTCTAGGTTTTTAAAGTGATCATATAAAGTTATAAGATCTGCCAGAGTTTGACATGGATGAGACTTATCAGAAAGAGCATTGATTATGGGTTTTTTCATGTACTGACTTCCAACAATGAGCTTTTCATGTGAAGTAGTTCGAAAAACCAATCCATCCAAATAACATCCTAGTGCCTTAAATGTATCTTCCCAACTTTCTTTCCGAGAAAAATTTAGGTCATCCAATTTTAAATCTATAGCATTACCTTGCAATTGATTAATGCCTACTGCAAATGAAATTCGAGTTCTAGTTGATGGCTTTTCATAAAGGCAGCCAATATTTTTATCTATCAAATTAGTATTTGTCACTTGATTGTAAATAATATTTTCTAAAAGAGATTTATTTAAATCTGATATATCCAAGAAATTATTAATCATTATTTTATGCATAGAAATATATTAGATATAATTTTTAAGATAGTCATTATAAGTTTCTTGAAAGCCTTGCTTAAGAGAAAATTTTGCTCTCCAACCATAGGAATTGGCGATAGAACAATTTATAATTTTTCTTGGTGTTCCGTTAGGTTTGTTTTTATCAAACTTTATGTTTAGCTTTATACCTATTTCTTGCATAATAAATTTAGCATAATTTTCTATAGTTAATTCAATCCCAGAACCGATATTTATTAAAGTATGTTTAGTTTTTTTTTTCAAAAAATATATTGCAGCATTTGCCAAATCGTCAACATACATTAATTCTCTTTTGGGGCTGCCATCTCCCCACAAGTGGATATGGGACAGATTATTTTCTGTAGCAAAATGAATTTTTTTAATCAGCGCAGGGAAAAAATGCGAATTATACTCATCATAATTATCACCAGGTCCAAATAAATTACAAGGCATTAAGCATTTGTAATTTGTTTTATATTGAAAATTGTATGCTTCACACATTTTTAAACCTGCAATTTTTGCAATCGCATATGGTTCATTGGTTGGTTCGAGATAATCAGATAATAAATAATCTTCTTTAATAGGTTGTCGAGCTAGTTTGGGATAAATACAACTTGATCCTAAAAAAATTAAATTTTTAATACCTGAAAGATAACTGGTATGAATTAAATTATTTTGAATTACAAGATTATCGTATAAAAATTCAGCTCTATGAGTATTATTGGCTAAAATCCCACCAACTTTTGCTGCAGCAATAAATACAGCATGAGGTTTATGTCTTTTAAAAAACGCTAAAACTTTTGCTTGATCCCTTAAATCTAACTCTCTTTTAGAAGCATAAATTAAATTTTGGTAGCCTCTTTTCTTTAAAAGTCGCAGTAAGGCAGAACCAACCATTCCTCGATGTCCAGCTACGTAAATTTTGGAACTTTTTGATATCAATTTACTTAGAAAGTTCAGATGAGATCATATCATCGATAAGAGTGTGTAAATTATGTTTAGGCTTCCATTTCAAGTATTTTTTTGCCATTGAAGAGTCACCTAGTAGGGTATCAACTTCTGTTGGTCTAAAGTATTTTTTATCAATAGAAATTATATTTTTAGAATTGTAATACCCTTTTTCTTTTATCCCCTTGCCCTTCCATATAATTTTCATATTTAACTTCTGGCTAACGATTTCAATAAAAGATTTAACTGAATATTGAGTACCTGTTGCAATAACGAAATCCCTAGGTTTTTTTTTGTTGCAACATCAGCCACATAGCATGACAATAATCTTTAGCGTGCCCCCAGTCTCTTTTTGCATAAAGATTACCCAAAAATAATTTCTCACTGGATCCATTTTTAATTTTACAAAGCGCTTTAACAATTTTCTGTGTAACAAAAGTATTGCCTCTTACAGGACTTTCGTGATTAAATAAAATTCCGTTACAAGCATAAAGGCCATATGCCTCTCTATAGTTAATAGTTATCCAATGTGCGAACAACTTAGCAACAGCATAAGGACTTCTAGGATAAAAAGGTGTGTCTTCATTTTGAGGGGGCTTTGATGCACCAAACATTTCCGAGGTACCTGCTTGATAAAACTTAGTTTTTTTTTCTAATTTGTTATTTATTATAGCATCCAGAATTCTTAAGGTTCCTAAGCCATCAACATTAGCTGTATACTCTGGTAATTTAAATGAAACGGCAACATGTGATTGTGCTGCTAAATTGTAAACTTCATCAGGTTTTAATTTTGAAATTATATTGTTGATTGATAAGGAGTCTGTCATGTCTCCATAATGAAGAAAAAAATTGCTAGAATAATGTGGATCGATGTAAATATTTTCTAATCTCCCAGTATTAAAAGAGGAACTTCTTCTTATAACTCCATGAACTATATATTTTTTCTCAAGAAGTAGTTTAGATAGGTAAGATCCATCTTGCCCGGTTATTCCATAAATTAATGCTACTTTTTTTTTCATAGTAAATATTTTAAATTTACTTTATTAAGTATAATTTAGCAAAACAAGATGAAAGTATTACTTACAGGAGGTTTGGGTTATATTGGAAGCCATATTTCATTTCTTTTAGGAAAAAAAGCCGTGGTTATAGATAACCTTAGTAATAGTAGTTTAAATTATAAAAAATTATTACCTAATTGTAAGGTCTATATTAAGAATATTAATTTAAATAATCTAAATCAAATTATCTCAAAAGAACAAATTACTCATGTAATTCATTTAGCAGCTTTTAAATCTGTTAGCGAGTCTATCAAAGATCCATTAAAGTATTATAAAAATAACATTTCAATTACCATAAATTTATTAGAAGCAATGAAGATAAATAAGGTTAACAATTTAATTCATTCATCTTCAGCGACTGTCTACGGGAATTCTCACCCAAGTCCTCTTACTGAGACATTACTACTATCCTCTATAAATCCATATGGTTCAACTAAAATCATTTGTGAAAATTTAATAAAAGAATTTATAGATACAAATAAAAATATGAAAGCTATTGCTCTCAGATACTTCAATCCTATAGGTAGTCATCCGAATGTTAAATTGCCAGATAAACCAAAAGGTGAAGCTGAAAATTTAATGCCTATTATCATCAGATCAGCTCTAAAAAAAAAGATTATTAAAATCTTTGGCAATAATTATCCAACTAGGGATGGGACTTGTATTAGAGATTATATGCATGTTGTTGATTTGGCAGAAGCACATATCTTAGCTCTTAAAAAAATAAGCAAAATGAAAGGATTTCTTCCAATAAATTTAGGTTCGGGTAAGGGTTATTCAGTTTTAGAGCTAATTAACCAGTTTCAGAAATCAAATAAGATAAAATTAAACTATAAGTTTGATAAACGAAGAAAAGGAGATCCAGCTATTTGTTACTCAAAAATAAATCTTGCTAAACAATTTTTAGGATGGAAGCCTAAATATTCTTTAGATCAAATGTGTGTAGATGCTTGGAAATCTTATAACAGCTAGTAGTATAATTTTTTTGGTAACAATACAAATTCTACTGTATTGCGTTTTTATTAAGTTTAAAAATACATTTATAATTGATCCTCATCTTGGATTGCAAAACACTAATTATATGCCTTCTCCTAGAATAGGAGGAGTATTAGTTATAATTAATATTTATCTTGCGACTTTATTTTTAAATATTAAGCCTATTTTTGCTGATTTAAAAATAATTTTATGTTTAATAATTATTGGGGCTTTCAGTATTAAAGAGGATATTTTTGGAAATGTAAATCCCTACATAAGGTTGTTGAGTATTTTAATTTGTTCTTTTTTGTTTGCGATTGAATATAAATACAACCTTATATTTGAATTTGAGTTAATAAACCAAATTTTTCAGAATAATTACTTATACATAATAATTATCACTTTGTCTTTAACAGCATTTCCCAATGGGCTAAATATTATAGACGGCATGAATGGCTTAGTTTGTTTGTCACTCATATGTATAGTTTCATCTTTATTAATAATCAATCAAGATAACATCAATAATACTAAAGATATTCTATCCATCTTATTAATTTTTTTATTTGTATTTCTGATTTTTAATTTTCCCAAAGGTTACATTTTTTTTGGTGACAGCGGATGTTATCTGATTGGTTGGGCATTAGGCATATTTATCATTGATATGTATGCAAACAATGTTGAACTTAATATTTGGAATATTATTCTCATTTGTTCATATCCCTCTTTTGAAGTGATTTTTTCATATTTTAGAAAAATTTTTGAGGGCAAATCGCCATTTCAACCTGATAAAAAACATATTCACCTTAAAACATATTATTTTTTAAAAGAGAGATATATTAATGATTTAGAAAAAAAAAATTACATTGTGACTATTATACTTTTGCCTTTATGGGCTTTTCCAACATTATTTACATATTTGATCTATATCGGATTTTTAACGCCTAAAATTTTTTTACTGATACAAACTCTTATTTATATCAGCTACTACTTCATAATACCTGAAACAAAAAAAACTTAATAAACAGTAATTCTATTAAATTTATAAATTATCCTTAGAATATTATTAGGCATGCATAATAATAAACCTCTAAAAAATAAGTTAAAAATAAACCTCGGAATACTAATATGTTGATGTTTTAAAAGGGTTTTTTGTAAATTTAATTCAAGATGAAAATGTTTTATACCACCTCTTCTATTTATTTGATTACTAGAATTACATGTTTCTACAAGTGGTTCTTGAATGTTATGAGTCGTTACATCTTTCTCTTTAAGTATCAATGACCATAATCCATAATCTTCTTTAAGTGGTAAATCTGGGTAATTGAATTTTTTTAACAAAGCATAATTTATGCAGACAGTTGGATGACAAAAAGGGTTTTTTGATTTTAAATAATTTAAAATATCATTATGATTTTTTGGTACTTTTTTTAAATATTTATCTCCTTCATATAGTAAAGAGTTCTCAATCATATTAGAACCACAAATATCGAATCCAATTTTGATTTTATTCATTATTTTTTCAAATCTATATTTAGTGCTTATATCGTCAGGGTCTTGTCTCATTACCCAATTTGTATTTATAAATTTTAGACCATAATTTAATGCTGTCGCGAAGTTAGATAAATTATTAAGTCTACAAATATTTAAATTGATACATTTAGATTTGTAAGTATTTAGAATTTTTTCTTTTTTATCATTAATTCTACCATTGACTACAATAATAATTTCAAAGGGTTGAATTGAGTTTTGAAAAATACTACTAAGAGAAATATCAAAATAATCATCATTATCTAAATCACATATAGATAATAATACAGAAAAATTATAGTTTTGGTTTAAATCCTTATCCATTCTTTTGGTATTAAGTCAGATGTATCTATATTTACATTAAACCATTTAGTGGGAGCGACTACTAATTTATTAACATTGTTAGATAAATAAGCGGCCCACCAACTGAATGAACTATTTGCTAAGATAAAATTATTACAAGAAAGCATAAGAACAAACTCTTCTATAAAATTAAATTTAGAATTTGAAATAATTTTAAAGTTTTTTTTATCAGCAAAATTTTTTTTTTAAAAAACCAATATCATCTGAAAAAAAATAAAAATTTGCATCTGGAATTTTTGAATAGATATAACTTATTGCTTTTTCATAATAATCAATATCGCAAATTCCATGAAATTGTTTTGTATTTGGATTAGTAATATAATCTCCCCTGCGAATATGCACACAAACTGAATTAGACTTTAGCAAATCTTTATAAAAAGAATTTAGATTTATTTTTTTTTTTATAATTTCTAGTGAGTTAAATATAAAACTAAAATCTTTTTCAAAATACTTATAACTTTGCCAGTAACCATCAATTAAGTATGATTTATCATTATCTAGTAAAATTTTATTAAAATTAAAATTCTTTTCTTTAAGATGAACTATTTTATTAGAAAATTTTGAATAAAATTTATAAAAAAAAGTAAGATAGTAAATTTTTTTATATTTTAAATTTAATATTCCGAGTTCATAATTACGTTTAGTATTTTTATAAGAATTAAGTTTACTAAATGAACTTATATCTATTATTAATTTTTATTAAATTTCTTAGAAAGACTAATGCCATTTACAATTTGAAAAAGTTGGTTACCAAAACCTCCTTTTAAAGTGATTATTAATTTACCGTCTAACATTGAATTGATTGAAATAAAATAAAAATGCTAATGATAAATAAGCCATAGAATTAAAATGATTATTGTAGAATGAGAGATGTGGAATGATAGGCCAAATAATTACAAAGACTTGAGACAATGTAAAAAGATAGTAATCCTGCAAAATATAATTTTTATTGCGACTATATAAAGAGTAAAAATGTTTAAAAAAAATAAAAGTTAATTTAATAAAAAAGAAAAATAAAAATGAGACACCAATCAACCCTAATTCAGAAAGAAGTTGAAAATAATAATTGTGTGAGTGGTTAGAACATTCACTTTTTTGTGATACAATAAAATCTTTGCAGTAATAACTATATAACTGAGGGCCTATACCAAAAATTTTATTAGAATTAAACACGTCAATAGAAGATATAAATATTTTTTCATGGCCAGGGCTATATGGCAAAAAAGGAATTGAAGTAGCTGAAATATCATCAATTGTATTTCCAAATCTTTGTTTTGATTTTTCATTAAAATTAATTAACAATAAAATTGTTAATGCTGTAAAAATTATAGTTAAAAATCTGACTAATTTAAATTGATTAGAAAGTAGTAACATTAATATAGTAAATTGAAATACCTTAAAAAATCCTGATCTATCTCCACTTATAAAAGATATTACTTCTACAAAGATTAGAAGTAACATATAGAAAATAATATTTTTTTTTATTAATGTTTTTAAAATAAACCAATAGTGCAAAGAGTAATGGGAATGAATGACCCAAATAATGACCTAGTATTTGCTCTTTACCAAAAATACCAGTCAATCTATTTGTATCTTTAGTTATCATACCAAAAAAATTATATCCAAAAATACTTTGGAAGTAGCCATCAATACAGACAAACAGAATTACTATGAAAAAAGTAATTGTAAAATATTTTAATAAGTTTGGATTAATATTTAGAATGAACGAGATACCAAGAATAAAAAAAATGTACCTAAAATAAAAAATAGGTCCATTCTTATCAATGAGGGAATTATAAGCATCAATTGAAAAAATACCTCTAATTAATAAATAAAAGTAGAATACAATAAAAATTATAAAAAATTTATTCTTAATGAATTTAAAGGACTTATAATTTATAGATATATAAATGAAATATAATCCGATTATACAGAGCGCCAAGTCACATAAAAACGGACCTGTAATAATAAAAAATGGAAATAAAACAAATATAAAGCTAATGAATTTAAAATCTTTTCTACTAGCAAAATCAATATATTCAATATGAGGAATATCAATAAGGTAATTCATTTATGATACTATCCTTATTATTTTTAAAATTAATTTTTTAAGTAATGAGTCTTTAATGACAATTTTATCATTGGATTTTGAACATAAAAATTCATTAGTTATATTTTTGTCAATAGCGTCTTTATATATTTTTTCAAAAATTTCTAATTTTTTTTTTAAAGGTTCTTTTTTCTTTTTCCAAAATATACTAAACCAGTTAGATCCCGCTCTATAATGTAAGAAAGTTTTGTTTAATAATAATTCAAAATTATAATTTTCATTTGACTCAATTAAATCTATATCCTTATATTTTATTGGATATTCAACATCAATAATTTTAGTTAGTACATTTTTGTGTTTATTTAAAAAATAATAACTTTCACCACCAACATCAGTTTTTATGTTTTTATTTTTAATAATTTTAAATGATATCCTGTCATCAAATTTAATTAATTCTTGCATATTTAAAAAAATAATTCCATTCCATAAATATCGAATATGCTTTCTATTTTGTATTACACCTATTATTTTAAAATTTGATAAATAATTTTTAAAATCAAAAAAATTGATTAAAAACATATCTGAGTCTAAAATTAGTACTTTAGATTTATTATAAGTTGTATATATGAGCTCATTTAATATCCATTCTATAGTGTCCTCACAAGCATAAGCAGGATCTGATATGTTTCTAAATGGCTTTTTAAAAAAAGTAATCTTTTTTTTTGAACAAATATTTAAAAAATTATCAATCATTTCTTTGTCATTAGTATCAATAACTATATTCAATTTATAATCTGAATTAAAATATTTAGAAAATAATTGGATCTGTTTAATAAGGAAATCAGTTCTATTTACAACTGGTATGAATATCTCAATCATGAAAGAAAATTTTTATTGATAATTAGACATTAATAAATATTCTCAATATTTCAATAAAACTTAAGTTAAGTATTAATCAAAAAATAACATATATAAATAATAAATAGATGATTTATATTTCTAAAAATTTTCAATTTTTTGGTTATAAAAAAAAAATCAAAACTAATTCTCTTTATTGTAGGTTAGTAAAAAAATCAAATCAAAAAAATAAAAATGTAGGGCAATTTCCTAGAATTAATTGGAAGCCAAATTTAAAATCTGGTGCAATTAAACCTGAAAAAATAAAACATGAAATTAAAAAAATATTGTTAGCCCCTCACTACAAGTTTGTGATTG
>JBJKYU010000004.1:0-18636 GCA_045560885.1 Alphaproteobacteria bacterium | reverse complement strand
AGATGCAATCCTTTAGGTTCTTCTGGATACGACCCTATTAAAAAATAAAATGGAAAATCAAAAAAATTTATTTCTAGCCATCATTATTTCGATGGCAATTATATTTGGATTTCAACTCTTAGTACCTCAACCGGAAAGAGCTCCCGTAACAGAAGAGAACAATGCACAGGAATCTGTTAGTCTTGATATTCAGAGCACCACTTCATCTATTTTGCTTGATCGAGATCAAGTGCTAGAAGAAACTGTGAGAGTTATATTTGATAACTCTAAAATAAAAGGCTCTATTAATTTAGAAGGTGGTTTTATTGATGATCTTATTTTGGAAGAGTATCAAGAAACACTAGACCCCAACTCAGACTTTATTAGTTTTTTAAATCCCCTGGGATCAGAAAATGCATACTATCTTGATACCGGTTGGGTAAGTCCAGATAGCTCCATAGAATTGCCTAATAACAAATCGAAATGGACTGCAGATAAATCTTCTATTGGAATTAACGATCCTGTCAAAATAACTTGGACTAATTCACAAAACATCACATTTGAAAAAATTATTACTCTGGATGAGCATTATCTATTCAGTGTCGATCAAAGAGTCATCAATAACTCTGATAAATCCTTTGATTTATATCCTTTTGGCTTGTCTAAACGTCAGGGAATTCCTGAAATGCAAAACTTTTTTATCTTACACGAAGGTCCTCTATCGATCACGGACAGTGTTTTAAAAGAATATGATTATGATGACCTCAAAGAGGATGGGAAAATTAAACATAACTCAGTAGGTGGATGGATTGGCATGACCGATAAGTACTGGCAAACGGCTATCATCCCAAATCAAAATGAACCTATTCAGCAAACCTATAGTTATAGCTTTGTTGAAAATATTGATAATTTTCAAACAGATTTAGTAGGGGCTAAAATTGTTGTGGGGAATGGTGATAACATTTCTCATAACCTCAAACTTTTTGCTGGTCCAAAGATTGTTAGTGTTATTGAACAATATATGGATGAATATGGCGTCCAAGAGTTTGATCGCTCAGTCGATTTTGGCTGGTTCTACTTTTTAACCAAACCAATTTTCCATGTTTTAGAATTTATTTTTGGCTACGTTGGCAATTTTGGTTGGGCCATTATTATTTTTACACTCTTAATGAGAATTTGTTTCTTCCCATTGGCTCAAGCATCATTCAAGTCTATGGCCAAAATGAAAAAGTTAGGCCCTGAGCTTCAACGATTAAAAGAACAGTACGGTGATGATCGAGCTGGAATGCAAAAAGAAATGATGGCTTTATATAAAAGAGAAAAAGCAAATCCGATCGCCGGTTGTCTTCCTATTTTATTACAAATACCTGTTTTCTTTGCTTTGTATAAAGTTTTGTTTGTAACAATTGAAATGAGACATGCACCTTTTATTGGCTGGATACATGATCTCTCTGCGCCAGACCCTCTGGGACTATTAACTCTTTTTGGTTTTGTCGATTGGAGCGTTCCAGGAATCCTTCAATTATTTAATATTGGTATTTGGCCCATTCTCATGGGGATCTCAATGTTCCTCCAACAAAAATTAAACCCAGCACCAGTAGATAAGATGCAAGCAAAAATATTTATGTTTTTACCAATTGTCTTTACGTTTGTTTTAGGCGGTTTTGCAGCTGGATTAGTAATTTATTGGACAACTAATAATGTTTTATCGATGGCACAACAATATGTGATCCAGAGAAAAATCATTAATAGTTGATGAATAACGTAACTAGTTATTTCAAAAAAAAGACAGATTTTCTTTTAAGCGCAACACAACCAAGACAATATCCTAATGTTGTATTTCCTGAAGTAGCTTTTATTGGGAGATCCAATGTGGGAAAGTCTAGTTTAATCAATGCAGTCTTTATGAAAAAATTAGCACACATCTCGAATACCCCAGGAAAAACTCGCCAAATAAATTTTTTTAATCACGGGGACTCGATGATGGTCGTCGATTTACCTGGATATGGTTTTGCTAAAATCTCTCAAAAAGAAGCCTATAAAATTTCTGATTTGGTTTCCCAATACCTAACAACAAGAGAAAATCTAAAAAAAATTTTTGTCCTTATTGATAATGGACTAGGTGCAAAAAAAATTGATATCGAAATGATCAACGCAATGCGGTCTATTAAGGATAAAATTTTTATTTGCTATACAAAAAGTGATAAAAAAATTAAAGAAAAGTCAGTTTATGTAGATGAGCTCACAGATTATGATCAATTAACAGTTAGCTCTAAAACAAATGACAATATTTTTGAGCTTCAGAAGAAAATTATAGAAATTTTATAATTTAACTTTGAATTTAACAGAGAAAGCATTAATTTATCACGCTTATGAATAATGTAACAAATTGGGTATTTGACCTAGATAACACCCTATATAAAGCAGAGTGTGGATTATTTGATAAAGTTCATGTTTTAATGGGTCGCTATATCGAAGAAAAGTTAGGGCTCGCCTCGGGTGAGGCTCAGGCTCTTCGATCAAAATATTATCATCAGTATGGAACAACTCTACGAGGATTAATGATGGAACACCAGATTGATCCTGATGACTACTTAGATTACGTCCATCAAATTAATTATGATGTTGTCTCTCCCGATGAAAAGCTTGGTGAAACGATTAAAAATTTATCAGGTAATAAATATATATTTACAAATGCCAATTACGGACATGTAGAAAAAGTTTTAGATAAATTAAAGATGAATAATATTTTTGATGGATGTTTTGATATTTCTGAAAGTGATTATCTCCCAAAACCTCATAAAGATGTTTATGATGCCTTTCAAAAAAAATTTAACTTAGACAATTCATCAACTGCAATGTTTGAGGATTTACATATCAATTTAAAAGAACCTCACGCTATGGGATGGAAAACTGTCTGGGTTACAAACAATCTTGAATATAATCTCAATAAAGACGTTAATCAGCAGGAGGATATCCAAAAAATTATTGATGAAAAAGGTTATATTACTGAGGTCACAGATAACTTAGAAAATTTTTTAATTAATATAAACTAGGAGAACAATGAGTAACCAAGAAACAATAGAAAAACTTTGGGATAACAAAGATCAAATCGATTTTATAAATGATCAAGAGGCAAAAAATTCAGTGCTCGATGCGCTCAATCTTTTAGACAAAGGACAACTCAGAGTTTGCGAAAAAAAAGATAACGAGTGGCATGTTAATCAATGGTTAAAGAAAGCCATTCTTTTAAGTTTTCGCATCCAAGACATGGAGTTAATTGATAATGGACCGACCGTTAAAGGAGGAAATACTTCTTGGTGGGATAAAGTCCCTTCAAAATTTCAAAATTGGACGGATGTAGATTTTCAAAATGCTGGTTTTCGTGCGGTTCCTAATTGTGTTGTTCGTCGATCTGCATTTATTGCTAAAAGTGCCGTTTTAATGCCATGTTTTGTTAATCTTGGTGCCTACGTAGACGAAGGAACTATGGTTGATACTTGGGCTACAGTTGGATCTTGCGCTCAAGTGGGAAAAAACTGTCATATCTCTGGAGGCGCCGGTATTGGTGGTGTTTTAGAACCCCTTCAAGCTAATCCTGTTATTATTGAAGATAATTGTTTTATTGGCGCAAGATCAGAAGTAGCTGAAGGAGTAATCGTTGGAGAAGGTTCGGTTTTATCTATGGGAGTTTTTATTGGTGCCTCGACTAAAATCATCAATCGAGAAACCGGAGAAGTACATATGGGATCAGTTCCTCCTTACTCTGTTGTCGTTCCTGGCAGTATGCCAAGCTCAAAAGGAAGTGTATCCCTTTACTGTGCTGTGATTGTGAAAACAGTTGATGAAAAAACAAGATCAAAAACTTCTGTTAACGAATTACTTAGAGACTAATGCTAGATACAATCGAATTATCAAAAAAGCTAATTGAGTTTGATTCAGTAACACCAGCAAAGCAAGACATCTTTGACTTTCTAATTAAAATTTTTAAAGAACAAGGTTTTGATACAAAGCAATTAAACTTTGATGGCGATGGAAGCTATGAAGTGATTAACCTAATGGCAACCTATGGATCTCCTCAAACTAATGGAAAGCATTTCAATTTTTTATGTCATGTGGATGTTGTTCCGCCTGGTAACATAGAAGATTGGGATACCCACCCTTTTGAACCCACAATTAAAGATGGTTACTTATATGGTCGTGGCTCGGAAGATATGAAAGGTTGTACTGCTGCTAGTATGGTTAGTGTATTTAAATTCATCAAAGATAACCCAGATTTTAATGGAACAATTAGTTTTATTATTACTGGAGATGAAGAGGCTGACTCAATCAATGGTGTAGATAAAGTTGTTAATTGGCTTCAAGAAAATAATATCCGCATCGACGGATCCATAGCAACAGAGTCGTCTTCTGAAAAAGTGATCGGCGATCAAATTAAAGTAGGAAGGAAAGGAGCTGTTGATGTTCAAATTGAGGTAATTGGCAAACAAGGTCATGCCGCCTACCCTCAATTAGCTCAAAATCCTGTCCATTGCTTATCCAAGATAATTTCTTTTTTTGACGACCAAGTGCTCGACCAAGGAGCAGAATATTTTGAACCTTCGAGCCTGCAATTTACGCAAGTAAACTTAAACAATAAGGCCAAAAATGTTATCCCAGAGAGGTTAATCACAGTGGGCGATATGCGCTTCAATGATAATTGGGATAAAGAAAAAATTGAGGCCTATTTTAACGAGCATCTTACTCGTATCTGTGGTGAAAATAATTGTCAGTATAAACTTAAATTAACTTTTAGAGGTCTGCCATTTCAAGCATTCAATGATCCTTTTACTATACATTGTTTAAATGCCATCAAAGATGTGACTGGATTAGAAGCAAAGCAAGATACAGGTGGGGGCACTTCTGATGCTAGGTTTATGCAAAGAATTTGTCCCGTTTTTGAGTTCGGTACGATCAATAAAACTTTACACAAAGTCAATGAATGTGTATCGATCAGTGACCTCCAAACAACAGAGCAAATTTATTACAAAACCTTAGAAAACTTTTTTCAATCATGAAAGAAGGGGATTTAATTCCTAACATTACTCTGCGATCCGTTGACTCTGATGGAATGCAAAATTTTAATTTAGTTGAACACTTTCAAAATAAAAAAGTTTTAATTATTTGTGTTCCAGGAGCATTTACTTCAACCTGTCATAATCAACATTTACCTCCTTACATACAAAATTGTGAGGATCTCATGAATGAAAAAGGCATTGATATAATGTGTTGTATTACAACAAATGATCCATATGTATTAGATTTATGGAGACAGAAATTAGGTCAATCAAAAATTAAGTTTTTATCCGATGGCAATCAGGAGTTTCTTCAAAAATCTAATTTAATACGAAATCATGAGAAAAGCTTTATGGGCAGTCGTCTAATCCGATCAATTATTATGATTGATAATTTAAAAGTTATTAAACTTATTCTGGATGATCCTGGTCAATTGAATAAAACTTCGTACGAGTCAATCGTTAAAACAATTTAAATATTCTTTTATTTTTGTATTTTTTTCAAAATTACTAGCGAAAATTAAACTTTTTTTTGATAATTCAGAATAATTTTCGAGTGATAGTGAAATCTTATTCGATAGCTCAATAATATCATTTTCATTGATAACATAACCATTTTGATCAATTGACTCTGGCGTTCCTCCACTCGAACTAACGATAGAGGGTAGTCCAAAGGAAGCAGCTTCCACATTGGAAATCCCAAATCCCTCGATGCTGTCTGGTGTAGTAATGGTTGGCATGACATGAATTTTACTCTGCTTATAAACATCTGATGAATTTTTATTATTAATAAAATCAACTTGATGAAGTAAATTATTTTTAACCACGAGGTCTTTTAATTTTGAAAGCTCAGGACCGTCTCCTAGAATTGCATAAGTTAAAACAAGATTTTTTTCTTTTTTTAATTTTGTTAAAGCTTCTAAGACTAAATGATGACCTTTGCGGTATTCTAATCTAGCAATCGTGCATAAATCATATTTCTTTTCATCATCTGAATAATTGATGTTTTCAATAAATGCTGGGAAAATAACCATGTTAGGCAAATCGTAGAGTTCTGGTAATTGTTTATAAAATAAATCTTTTGTAAAATTTGAGTTAAATAATATTTTATCAACTTTTTTAAGAGATTTAATGATACGTTCTTTTTTTTTAAGATTTAGAATTTCATTGCCATGAATTAAACATATTTTTTTAATTTGATTATTATCATTAAAATGTTCGATTGATTTCCAACTGTCAAAAAAAACTAAATCAAAACTTTTATTTTTTAGTAAATCATAAGCAAAACTAGATTTTATTTTATTTCTAAAAAATTTAATTTGATCAAATCGTTTGATCTCAAAGTTTTGTTGACTGTCAAAAGATGAACTCTTTGATTTTGATCCATCAGCCAAGACACTAACACTATGTCCCATATTACTAGATTGAGTTGCAATATTAGTCATCACAGATTCAATCCCCCCTAGTTTTGGAGCAAAACATTGAGTGTAAATTAAGATATTCAATACTGAATGTCCTTCAGAAGCAATCCTTTGGAAGGCATGGTTGGACCCGCTAAAGAGCGGTTTTTTTGGTTTAATAAATCAGCAATCCAGGAAGGTTGTTGATTATTCAAACCAACCTCTAGTAAGCTGCCTACCATAATTCTGATTTGCTGATAAAGGAAAGATTGTGCCTGAAAAATAAAGGTTATTTTCTTGTCTTCTTGATCTATATCAGTCTTATTAATAGATCTCATCGGTGTTTTTGCTTGGCATCCTCTCGCTCGAAAAGAGCTAAAATCGTGTTTACCAATAAAATTTTGAATTGCTTCTCTCATGGCAACAACATTAAGAGGTTGTCTTATGTGAACGCTAATTTCATCCTGTAATACTGATGGGGATATAGAATTATAAATTTGGTAATGATAAGTTTTAAGCTTCGCTGTAAATCTTGCATTAAAATCATCATCTACTTTTTCTACCTGGGTAATTTTGATTTTTTCATTTCCAAGATGAAAGTTAATACCACTTAAAATTTGATACTCACTAAAATCTTTTTCTAATGTAAAATTAGCACACTGTGCTAAAGCATGAACACCGGCATCAGTTCTCCCAGCACCTTGAATAATTTTTTTTTCACCTGAAAATTTAAAAATTGCTTTTTGAATTTCGTCTTGAACTGTTTTTTCATTTTTTTGAGACTGCCATCCCGAATAAGGAAGACCATGGTATTCAATTGTTAATTTAATATTAGTCATTCGTAATTATAGAATTGATTTCAAAGTTATTATTTCCTAAAAGGAACTGATCTATTGATTGGGATTTTTTTCCTTCAGCTTGTATCTCTAATATCTCTAAGCTATTTTGTTTACATCCAATAATCAACGGAGATTGCAAAATTTTCCCTGACTCTCCCTTGAGGGATGATACCTTAGCTTTTAATACTTTATATCTTTTACCTTTATGACTAAACCACGTTGCAGGATAGGGATAAAATGCTCTGATTTTCTGTTCTAAAATTTTGGCATCTGTGTTCCAATTTAATCTAGATTCATCTTTATTTATTTTTGAAGCATACGTACTTTTTTCATGGTCTTGATCTACAGGAGAAAGTAATCCTTTAAGATATTTTTCTAAGTTATTGTATAGTAAAGAACAGGAGTCATGGCTGATCTGATCTATTAATGTTTGTCCATTAGTCTCAGAATTTATAGCTATCTCTTGGCTAGCAATAATTGGGCCTTCATCTAAACCCTCATTCATTTTCATAATCGTAATACCACTTTTTTTGTCATTATTTTCAATAGCTCTTTGAACAGGCGCAGCACCTCTCCAGCGAGGAAGTAATGAAGCATGAATATTGATGAAACCGAATATCGGGATGTTGAGCCATTTCAGAGGAATTATCTTCCCGTAAGCAAATAAGATAGCAACATCCGGTTTTAATGATTCAAATTCCTCAAGCGATTGTTTATCTAATTTTGAAGGGAAATAAACTGGCAATAACTGACTTTCTGCCCAAAGATGAACAGGTGTTTTTAATTCCTTCATACCTCTTGATTTTTTCTTTGGTTCTTGGGTATAAACACCAGCAATTTCATATCCTCCTAAATATAATGTCTTTAATGGAGGTAGAGCAAAATCAGGAGTTCCGAAGAAAATAAGACGTTGTTTTTTTTTCATTAAACAATTTTTTCTTCTTTTTTGAACTTTTTCATCTTTCGAATAATGACATCTCTTTTTAAACGACTCAAATGATCCACAAATAAAATTCCATTTAAGTGATCAAGTTCATGTTGAATTATTCTAGAGGTAAAACCATCTGTGCTAAGAATTTTTTTTTGATTATTTTCATCAATGTATTCTATCTTTAATTTATCTGGACGATCAATTTCTGCGAAGTGTTCAGGAAATGATAAACATCCCTCCTCATAAGGAACTAGTTCATCTTCGATAGAAATGAGCTTTGGATTAATCATAGCAATAGGAGTTTTTTCTTCTTCGCGTGCTGCGGCATCTACAATAAAAATTCTCATATCCAAACCAACCTGAGGAGCGGCTAAACCTACACCGTTAGCCCCATACATCACTTCGTACATCTCTTTGATTAAAGTACGATGATGATCATCTACTTGAGCCAGAGGTTGACATTCTTTCTTCAAAATAGGATCGGGTGCGTATACTAGTTTGAGCATTAAAAGTAATATAGGATAAAAATAAAAAATATGGGAAATAAAAAAGAGAAAATATTTAATAATTTACTAAATCTTTTAGAAGAAAATCAAAAACTAAGCTTGCCAATAAAAGTCTCTCAAGGAACAGTAAAAGAAGATTGGATTGATTATAACGGGCATATGAATATGGCTTATTATGTTCAATGTTTTGAGGAGAGTTCAGACTTTCTCTTAGAGCATATGGGGTTAGGTTATCGTTATGCAATTGAAGAACAAAAAGGAGTTTTCGTCATCAAATGTGAAATTAATTATAGAAAAGAAATTAATCTTTATGAAAACTTCATTATTTCTCTTGAAGAATTAGTATGCAAAGGAAAGAAATTAATAGTGGGTTTAAAAATGTTAAATGAAAATAATGAAATGATTGCGGATTATAAAATTTTAAATTTAAATGTTGATCTCGAAACTAAAAAATCGAGTGCTTTTTCACCAGCAATAATAGCCCAACTAGCTTAAATTTTTACGAGACTCCAGCGCGGCGCCCAAAGTATTATCATCAAGATAATGGATTTCGCTTCCCACAGGGACTCCATAAGCTAACTGAGTAATTTTTATGTTCATCTTTTCTAAATAATCTCGGATAACTAAGGCTGTAGTTTGGCCTTCAATAGTAGCACTTAAGGCTAAAATAACCTCTTCTACTTTGTTTTTTTCTATTCTCTCTTTGAGTTTATGTAAACGAAGATCTTGTTCAGTAAAATTTTTTGATGCCGATAAAAGACCTCCGATGACATGATATTGACCCTTATAAAAACCTGATCGCTCAAACGCCCATACATCTGCCATATCTTCGACTATACAGATTGTATTTTTTATTCTTGTATCCGATGAGCATATCTTGGTAGGTAAATTTACATCTAACATCCCACAAATTTCACATTTCCTAACTTTTGCTGCAGTCTCTTTAACGCTTTCTCCCAAGGGAAGCATTAACTCTTGCTTATTTTTAATCAGGTATAAAGCTATTCTTTGAGCAGAGCGTTGACCAATTCCAGGCAAACGGGAAATTAAGTTAATAAGTTTTTGTAATTCGTCTTGAGCCAAATTAAAAAGGCATCTTCATTCCAGGAGGCAATGGCAAACCTCCAGTTAATTTTTTCATTTCTTCTGCAGACATCTCTTCGACTTTTTCTTTTGCCTGATTGAGAGCAGCCTTGATTAGGTCCTCTAAAACTTCTTTTTCATCTTCCGATAATAAAGAGGGATCAATATTAATAGATTGGACAACCTGTTTTCCATTCATAGTTACTTTGACCATCCCACCACCAGACTCAGCTTCCACAGTCTTATTCTCTAACTCTTTTTGCATTTCTTGCATTTTTGCTTGCATTTCTTGGACTTTTTTCATCATTCCGCCCATATTACCCATCATTCTGGTCACCTCTTTCTACTTCTTCGATATCTATAATCTTTGCATTCGGAAATTTAGCAAGGACTTTTTGAAAGTCCTCTGATTGAGTTTCAATTGCAATAAGTTCCTTTTTGTAAAGCATTTTTATAGACTCCAAAGTATCGATATTTTCTTTGACTACAATAGAAAGCTGGAATTCATTTTTTAAATTATTTTTTAACTCTTCGCCTCCCTCAAAATTTTCATTGACGACATGCATCAATAATTTCTTTTCATTTTCTGAAAACTCAATTATTTCACAATTCTCCATAATAATACCTGCCATCAAAGGGGAAAAGTTCTGACCATAGAATTGAAAAAATTTTTGGTGTAGCGCAATTCTATCTTTTGGTGACAATGACTCGGGGGCATCGATTTTATTTTGAACAGCTTGATCAAGTATGGGGGAGGGTTTTGAAGGGGTTGGGTTTATTTCAGACTTTTTTTTTTCGTCAGATGCTTCTGAACTTTGATCACTAAGCAAAAAGGAGCACCGTAAGAGAACCATTTCTAAGGTAGTATGAGGATGAGGGGAAATTTTAATCTCATCATAGCCCTTCATTAAACTTTGCCAGAAAATATTTAACTTTCCGTGATCATATTGGGTAACGTAAGAGGCAAATTGATTATCTTCTTCAGTATTAAATTCATCATTAATCAAATTTTTATCAATTTTTAATTTACAAGACCAATTAACAATATTCATTAAATCCTCAATTATTTTTGAAGTCTCAGAACCTCGTTGGTACATATCATTAAGCATTTTAATAATTTCTGGAAGATTATTTTCTAAAATATATTTTGATAAATTATATAAATCGCTTTGCCTTGCAAAGCCCAACATATTGATTATCTCTTCGACTTGAATTTCATCTTGGGATTTAAAAATATTTGATTGATCTAGAATGCTCAAAGAGTCACGAACAGATCCATCACTGGCTCTAACAATTAGATTTAGCGCCTCTTTGGATATTGAAATTTTTTCTTTTTTAGCAATATCCTCTAAAAAGGAGAAAAGGGTTTTTTTATCTATGCGTCTTAAATCAAAGCGCTGACATCTGGACAATATTGTAATTGGCACTTTAGAAATTTCAGTAGTTGCAAAAATAAATTTAGAATGTGGTGGAGGTTCTTCTAATGTTTTTAGGAGTGCATTGAAAGCGCTCTTAGAAAGCATATGGACTTCATCAATAATGTAGACTTTATACTTACCTAAAACAGGGTTGTATTTTACGTTTTCAATTATTTCTCTTGCATTTTCAACACTAGTGTTCGAAGCGGCGTCTATTTCAATAACGTCAGGGTGTCGGTCTTCACTAATGGCCTTTGCTTGATCACATCTACTTAAATCTGGTTTATTATTTTGATCAAAAGCTGTGCAATTTAACATCTTTGCGACTATCCGTGCAGTGGTTGTCTTGCCTACACCCCTGATGCCTGTAAATATATAGGCATTGGGTATTTTGTTAAATTCAATAGATTTTTGGATTGTCTCGACAAGATACTCTTGACCAATAAGATCTTTGAAATCAGTAGGTCGGTATTTTAAAGCAAGAATATCTGATTGATGTTTCATATTTTTTAGGAGAATTACACGACCCGATATTCTATGTTACGGCTGCTTTCTTTCGAACCTGACCGGATTAGCAAAAAACACCGCCCATGTAATTCTCGGTTTTCTTTATAGCAGTTATAATATCAAATATGAAGTTATTGTCTTGAGCGATAAGCAGATTTTTCAAAAACACCTAATTTTCTAACTTTTGAACAATAATGGTACATATCATCAAGTGCGAATTTTGTATTTTCTTGGTCAGGATGACCCTCAATTTCACAATAAAATTGTGTGATCACAAAGTCAGCACCATAATTGTAACTTTCTAGTTTAATCATATTAACGTTATTGGTGGCAAACCCGCCCATGACTTTAAATAAAGAGCCGGGAGTATTATTAACAGAAAACAAAAATGATGAGATATAAGTTTTATCAGGATCGAAATCTTTATTTTCATTTTTTGACATAACATAAAACCTTGTGATGTTATTGGATGAATTAGCAAAACTCTCATCGACTGTCTTTAATCCATATATTTCTGCTGCAAGACTTGAGGCGATTGCGGAAGTATCTAATATTTTTTGTTCTGAAATATATTTTGCTGATCCCGCCGTATCAGCGCCAATTAAAATATCATAATCAAGTTGTTGAATTTTTACACTGCATTGGGCTAAAGCCTGCTCATGGCTGATAATTTTTTTAATTTGATCTTGTTGAGTTTCGGGGTGAATTAGAAGCTTGTGTTCAACTTTTTGAAAGTGCTCAAAATTAATGTGCAAATCAGATTTAGGTAAGAGTCGATGAATATCAGCCACTCTTCCTGCAGCAGAATTCTCGATAGGGATCATGGCATAATCAGCGTCGCCAGACTCAGCTGCAGTAATAGCTAATTCAAATGTTTTACAAGGAATAGTTTCAGCGTCGGGGAAAAACTCTTGAACAGCTAAGTGACTATAAGCCCCCTCGACCCCTTGAAATGATACTTTCTTAGACATGATTTTGAATATGCTGGTTTACTGTATCTAAATCTTCTTTGGTATCAACACCCAAAATTTCTTTATCTATTTGAACAACACTGATTTTGGTTTTATCAATAATTCTTAGTTGTTCTAATCTTTCTTCTTGCTCTCTTTTAGTTGGAGATAATGAAATAAATTTTTTCAAAAAGTCTTTTTGATATCCATAAACTCCAATATGATGAAATACCTTCTCATTAATTTTTGTATTAGGTTTGATTTCTCGATAAAAATCATTGGCAATAGTCTCTACCCCTTCTTCTATCTCCACTTTAACCTTAGACTCATTAGAGGCCTCCTCTAAATCTTTAAAAGGGCAGGCTAGAGTCGACATTTCATAGGATAAAAGTTTTTCTCTAAGTGTCTTGATATATTCTTCTTTAATGAAAGGCATATCTCCTTGAAGATTAACAATGTATTTAAAATCTTTTTGATTTTCTAAAATTTTAATTGCTTCGCCTATTCGATCACTTCCAGAGACATGGTTAATATCCGTCATAATGTATTGAATGTTATGCTCCGTACAATATTCCTCTACAGGTTGATCACAAATTGCCAGATAAACGTTTGAAAAAAAATTTGCAGCAGAATTGTATACATAGTGTAACATTGGCAAGTTGCCAATTTTAGCAAAAGGCTTATTTGGAAATCGAGTAGCCTGTAATCGAACAGGAATTAAAATAACTGTATCATCCATCAATGCGACAAAAATCCGTTTTAAGTGCTATATATTTAAACATAAACTTCAATTTTTAATATGGAAACTAACAAAATTTTAGGTGCAATTATACTAGCTTTACTGCTAGCAGCAGCGTTTTCGAAAATTGCTGATATGGCTATTCACCCAGAGTATCCTAAAGAACTTGCATACCAAATTGATGTGCCAGAAGTAAGCGCATCTGGCGCACAAGCTGAAGAGGTAGACATTTTTGCTGTTCTACCTGAAATTACCCCTCTACTTGCATCAGCTGATCTTGCTAATGGTGAAAAACTTTTTAAAAAGTGCGCTTCATGCCATACATATAAAAAAGGTGGTGAAAACAAAATTGGGCCCGCTATGTGGGGTATTGTCGATAGAGCAAAAGCTGCTTCAGAGGGTTTTACTTATTCGGGAGCATTAGCAAATTTCGGTGGTGATTGGAGTGTAGAGGAATTAAATAAATTCTTGCTTAAACCAAAGAAATACATCGAAGGCACCAAAATGAATTTTAATGGTCTCAAAAAAGACCAAGATAGAGCTGATTTAATTAAATATCTAAGCTCTCTTTCTGATTAAGAGTTTTCTTTCTTACTTTAATCATTAACATTATTAAATGAATTCGGTTTCGGTAGACTCAAATAAATTAAAGTCTTTATTTGGAGCATACTACGATCGTCGTATGTTTCGCATTTTACTTTTAGGTATTATTAGTGGATTTCCATGGGTATTGATTGGTAGCGCTCTATCATTATGGCTAAAAGAAGAGGGCTTGAGTCGAAGTACGATAGGTTGGGCTGGATTAATTTTTGGAGTATATGCCTTTAATTTTTTATGGGCCCCTATTATTGATCGTCTACGTTTACCATTCTTAACTAATAAACTTGGTCATCGAAAATCAATTATTATATTTATGCAAACCGTAATTCTTATTGGTTTAATTATATGGAGCTCCTTAGAACCAACTCAAAATCTTGCGTTAATCATTGGAGTGGGACTAGCCATAGCTATTTCTTCCGCAACCCAAGATATTACAATTGATGCACTTCGTATTGAACAAATCAACAAAGAGGAATCCTCAAGTATGGCCGCAGGTGCAGCAATGGCTGTTGTTGGTTGGTGGACTGGGTTTAAACTCGGTGGTTTTATTTGTCTCGAAATAGCTGAAAAACTTCAAAACTCAGGTGTGGACCAGTATTGGCAGGTAACATTCATATTCTTAATGGCAATAATCGTTTTATGTAACATAGGTTTAACTTTTATCCCTGAGTCTAATA
This sequence comes from Alphaproteobacteria bacterium, assembly GCA_045560885.1. GTDB lineage: Bacteria > Pseudomonadota > Alphaproteobacteria > HIMB59 > HIMB59 > HIMB59. The sequence continues at coordinate 3,953 of JBJKYU010000004.1, read as the reverse complement.
AAGAGCGTTTTCAACATATGCAACAAGTCGATAGCTCTAATACCAATACCCAAAGCATAATGAATGCTGGTTATCTTTTTGCAGCTGTGGGTGCCTTGTGTTATTTAATTGGACTTTTTTTTGAAAAAATTTGGTTCACAAATGGAGGTGTGACCTTCATTATAATTGGAGGTCTATTTTATGTTTTCTCTCTTTATGTAAAGAAAGCTGGTGAGAACAACTCTATTTCACAAATATTCTTTTATTTAAATAATGTTTTAGCAAATCCCCTTAGTAGTTTTTTCAAAAATAATGGAGTTAAAATTGGTATTGCCATCCTAGCTTTTGTCTTTTTATTTAAAATTGGAGAGGCTTTTCTAGGAAGAATGAGTCTAGTTTTCTATAAGGAAATAGGGTTCTCCAAAGGCGATATTGCTATCTTTTCGAAAGCTTTAGGTTGGATTACGACTATTGTCTTTACTCTCATTGGTGGTGCGATAGCGATGAGATCAGGAATAGTAAAAACTTTAATCATTGCAGGAATAGCGATGGCAGCAACAAATATTCTATTTTCAGTCTTGGCTTGGGCCGGTCCTTCTAAAGGCTTATTTGCTTTAGCTGTTATTCTAGATGATTTAGCTGCAGCATTTGCAACAGTAGCATTTGTGACGTTTATATCACTTTTAGTTGATAGAAGTTTTACTGCTACTCAGTATGCTCTATTAGCTTCGGTAGGAACAGCGGGAAGGACGCTCTTAGCTTCATCATCAGGCGCCATGGTAGATGGCCTTGGGGGTAACTGGGGTTTATTTTTTATCATTACAGCGTTGATGGTGATACCTTCGCTGATATGTCTTATGCTGATTAAAAATAAACTAAACTTATCCGAACAAATTAATTAGCTATTTACTGCTGAATTTAAACGATCATAGCCAGCTGTAAATCCTGCTAAAGAGTATGTGATGGTAGCTTCCCTGTTATCAAGCAGTAATATCTTGAGAGTAAGTTGATTTCCTGCCTTAAACATATTTACAAAGTTTTCAGCAATAATTTCTGCGATAAAACATGCGCTTTGATTACAGTATGCATAGCCTAATTCTAATGGATCTTTATCATCAATTTGTAGTTGAACAGGGCTCTTTAAATTTACTGCATGTGGGAAAGCGATTTGCATTTGAGTTAATGCATCAGGGTTAATAGTGATAGAAAGATAACTAACAACCTCATTGGTATTGGAGTCAAAAACCAATTCTCTGAGATCACATAATTTTTGAGATTGTTCTTGAACGCAAGCAAACTGCCACGCCTCAAAGTTTTCTTGTTCTAAAACGTGTTGATCAGCAAAAAGCTGAGATCCCCAGAAACAAAGCAATAAAAATAAAATCCTCACCTAGCTACAATAACAATTGAAAGTTATTTTCCAACTATAATTAGGAGTTATTAGAGAGTTCAATGTTCAAGATTTCATTCTTCGATCCAATTCTAATTTTTGGACCCCAAGTAGCGGCTCCTGAACTAACATATAAATAATTTTTTAAATGGGAATAAACACCGTAAATTTGGGGAAATTGTATTTTGACAATTAAGTTAAAAGGAAAAATTTGACCATTATGCGTATGTCCAGAAAGAGTCAGATTTGCCTTTTCTTTCAATGAACTCCAAATCGAAGGCTGATGGACAAGTAATAAATTGAAATAATCCAAGTTGAATAATTTTTCAAATTTATTAATTTTAATCTCTTTTTTTTGATTATCTGAAAGACCAATTATATTTATTTGTTCTACCAATAAGCTTTCATTATCTAAAACTTTGATATTTTGATTTTTAAAATCATTCAAATGTTTTTGACTATCTTCTATGTAGTACTCATGGTTACCTGTTACAAAATATATAGGGGCATTAATTTTTTTCATTTCATCAAGATCTTGAATTTTAAAAGAACTGCTATCAATTAAATCACCTCCAACTAAAACAAAGCTTGGATTTTGTTGATTAATCAATGGGACAATCTTTTTCAAGATTTTTGGACTGTTTGATCCGATGTGAATATCGCTTAAAAAAACAAAACTAAGATTTTTTTTGATTTTGGAATGAGAAAATTTAAGTTGCTTTACACTCACATTTTTGGCATTAAAAAATCCATAAATAATTGAAGGGAAAAAGATAATAAAAAAAATAAATATTTTTTGAGTATTATTGATGGATAACGCCAAAGAGAATATTAGTATAAAAATTACAATAAAAAGGGATATGGTTCCTATTCCCATTCCTTCATAGACAAAAAACTTAACAATTTTATTACTACTTTTTGAGCGAAAGTAGTAAAGGCAGACTAGATATACAAAAGTTGTCGATATTATAGTTTCCTGTAATGATGTTGATCGTCCAAGCCATGAAGAGATAACTTCAAATGGAAAAATAAAAATTAAATAAGAAAAAATAAGAAGGATTATTAAAGGAATAATTACTTGAAGCCTCATGACTTGTTCTTGTCAAAGGTAAATAAAATGATCCCTGCAGAGAATACAAAAATAATGCCTATATAATTAAAAGTAGTTGGGAGTTGCTGGAATACAAGCCAACCTAAGACTACTCCGTAAATTAGTTGGAAATAACTAGTCATTCCATAAATAGATGCTGGCAACATTCTTGATCCGTAAACTATTGAGCTGATACCAAGTCCCGCGATAATCCCTCCAAACATTGATAGCAAAAGATCATCCAATGTCATCGACACGAAGGAAAACTTCATCGCAAATAAAAAAGCAATGACACTGACTACCATACTGAAAAAAGAGGCAGAGAATGAGGAAGAAAGAGCAAAATATTTACGGGTGATGAGGTTGGTTAAAGCTATACAAAAAGCACCGATAAAAACAAAAAATATACCTGATAAGGAGACTTCGTTAGAGCCAAATGGTTCTGCAGAGATTAATACCCCTGTAAAACCAAGAATAATGGCCGAAATTCTTATTATATTGATATTTTCACTTAGAAAAAAATGAGACATCACCAAGAGCATCAAGGGTGAGCTAAAAAGAACAGGATAAACAACTGATAAAGGTAATTTTAAAACACCCATTAAAACAAACAAAAAACCAAATGAATGAATAATTCCTCTGATCAATTGGAATTTATAATTTTGGTTTAAATAAAAATGCACTCCATGATTTTTAATAATAAAAAAAGTTAAAGGAATTAGAGAGAAAAAAGCATTTAAAAATAAAAGCTGCAAAATAGGATAATTAGATCCTAAAACTTTTATAACAGTATCCATTGAGACCATAAAAACATAGCCACTTAGAGAAATAAAAAAGGGGAAAATGTAAGATCTGTTTAGCATTTTGAGAGTTAAATTACTCTTTTTTTAAGGAAACACACTTCAAATCATAAGACCATTTTTTAGTATAGGCCTTATAATTTATAGAAAAGTTCATTTCTAGATCCTGGTTGATGATCATTGATGAGATATAATCCTCAGTTTCGTAAAAGAGATTTAATTCATCACTTCCAGAATTTTGCATTTGATAAATTTTTTCATCAAAGGTGCTATAAACTTGGGTCTCAATTTCATTTTCTAATATATCTAATTGTGTACCTGATACCTTTTGTTTACAGTCAAAATATTTTAAGGCATTAATTGATTTATCACAAATACAAGCAAGTGAAAACTTATCTAAAATTTCTGCAAATAATAAATTAGGTATTAATAAAATAATGATGGAAAAAATTTTCATTTTAATTATTTTTATACATCATGATTAATAAACAGTTAATAACTATAATAATTTTTTGCGGAATTGGTTTTGCTGTTATGAGACTTATTCTTGAGTCTTTTTTTCCCAACGGTATTTAAATTTGAATGAGGAAAATAGAAAGATTATTTGGAAGAAAATTCAATCTACTGGTGATTTACTTCAACCTCTTTTAAAACCCTCCCCTTTTCACCCCAAGGGAAGAAATGCCTATGCCCA
>JBJKYU010000003.1:0-19212 GCA_045560885.1 Alphaproteobacteria bacterium | reverse complement strand
AGGATTTTTTTAGAGTGGGAAGTCTCAAGTACTAAGCAGATAATTTTGCTCGGCCTCTAGCTCTTCTAGCATTAATAATTTTACGACCACCGACAGTAGCCATTCTGGAACGGAATCCGTGCCTTCTTTTTCTAACGAGTTGACTTGGTTGATATGTTCTTTTCATTATTATATGCCTATAAAAAAGTGTTCATACATTTAACAATTATTGATATGAAGTCAATAAATAAAATACCAATATGTTGATAATCAAAGATATTTACAACCTCCACACTTATTTAAACGCTTATAAGGATAAGGGCTACTCCATCGGGTATGTTCCTACAATGGGTGCTCTCCATGAGGGCCATAGATCTCTTATAGAAAAATCCCGTAATGATAATCAAAAGACCATCATATCTATTTTTATTAATGAAAAGCAATTTAATGATGTTCAAGATTTTGAAGCATATCCAAGAAACAAAGGAGATGATTATAATTTTTGCGAGAATCACAATGTCGATATAATTTTTGAGCCAAGCACCGAAGAAATTTACCCTGAAGAATATAAATCTATTCAAAATTCTCATTTTAAAAATATTTTATGTGATCAATATCGACCTGGTCATTTTGATGGGGTTGTTAATGTTCTCAATCGATTATTTAACATTATTGAAAGTAACAAAGTTTACTTTGGTGAAAAAGATTTTCAGCAACTAAAAATTGTTGAAAATTTAATTAAAGAAAATTTTCCAAATTTAAAATTGGTTCCTGTCTCTACTGTCCGGTCAACTGAAGGGATCGCCTTATCATCGCGGAACAGCAAGCTCAGCAAGAAGCAAATGACAGACTTTATTTCATTTCAAAAAGAGGTTATTCAATTTATTACTCATTTAGATAAAAAGGCAGATTTAATCGAAGCTAATAAAAAAGCGGAAGAGTTTATTAAATCTTATGAAAAATTTGATTATTTTGAATTTAGGAATGCATCTAATTTAAGCTTAGAGGGTAGTTTGGTTGAGGCTAGGTTGTTCTACGCAATTTATAAAAGCGGTGTTCGATTAATTGATAATCTAGAACTTTAGAATGGCGGTTCTGCAAGGATTCGAACCCTGAATTCTTGATCCGTAGTCAAGTGTGATATCCGTTTCACCACAGAACCATTATTTCTATTTTTAAATATATATATTACTCATTTGCAATAAATAATATTTTTTTAGATGTTATAAGAGTTTACATGCATGTTTATATTAAAAAATTAAGTTTTATATTTTTTTTTCCAATTTTTCTATTTAGTTTTGGATTTTTATATTCTGAAGAACATCTCAAAACTAAAATTTCCCCTGTTCTAAAATCTGCAACTACAATATTAGGAAATGAAATATATTATCCTGATGGAAAAGCTGAAATAGTGTCATTTATAGTTGAAGTGCCTCCTGGTGGTGTAACTCCGAACCATGTTCATTCTTACCCTGTTTATATTTACATTATGGAAGGAGAGATGACATATACTTGGGAAGACGGAACTGTTACTATTTACAAACCTGGTAAAGCATACATAGAAGATAGTAAAAGTGTTCATTACGGAAAAAATTTAGGTGACATAACACTTAAAGCACTGATAGTGGGTATTGGTGCAGAAGGTACAAAGTTTACAACCTCTCCTTAAAATTAAATTCTTAGCTATATCTTAATTACGGACTCATTACGGACAACATAGATAAAATGTTGTTAAAGCTCTAAGAATAGTATTGATAATAAATGAATTAAAGAAACGTAGGATATCCGTTTCACCACAGAACCGTGGTTGATTTATATCCTTTTTAGACAAATAATAAACTCCTATGAGAAATATTTTATATTTTATTTTTGCTTTGTTTCTTTTAAGAGGTTTTTTTCAATTGTACGAAGGTAATTCATGGACATTATCTTTAGGATCAATAATTTTCAGCATTCTGGGATTATTCTTTTTATATAAAAAGTATGAAATGAAATATGTGAGTTTTTCTCTAATTCCCTTATTATTAATTTTTATGATTAGTCACTAATAATTTTTAGAAAATTTTGATAAAGCATTTTGCATTGATGTTGCATTGTTGAAATCTCAGCATTTACAGCTTTTTTCATTACCGGAAGAGCCTCAGATCCAAGAGACTGTTCTAGAGCATTTTTATACTCTGGAACTGCTGCCCAATCATCAACAGTAGTGTTGCGTATCTCAACATGAAATTGAATTCCGTAGGCAAAATTTTTATATCCAAATATTTGATATTTAGTCGTAGGCGATGAGCCTAAAACAGATACATCCTTATTGTTCTCTAATCCAGCCACTTCATATGAGTGCCATTGCAAAGCTTTAAAAGATTGAGGTAAAAAATTAAAAACAGGATCTATTGTTATATTTTCTTGAGAGTGAATATCTAACACTCCAATTTCTGAAGGACTTGATTTTACGACTTGCCCTCCGAGCACTTCGCCTAATAACTGGCAACCTAAGCAAAATCCTAAAAAAGGCTTTTCTAAATTTAAAACATATTCACCTATCGCTTTTTTTTCAGGAATGAGCCAAGGATACTCTTGTTCCATATGTGTATCCATCGGACCCCCCATACAAAGCATGGCATCAAATTCATCTAAGTTTGAAGGAATAGCATCCCCTTCATCAAGTTGAATTGTCGTTAGAGAATGATCATCCTCTAAAAGGAAATCTTTAAATGTTCCAGGATCTTCAATTGCAATATGTTGAAGAGATAAAAATTTCATTGTTAATTAAAAAAAATAATTAAAGCTGATAATTCCTAATACTAAGGCCATTAGAAAAAGGTTTATACCTATAATGAACCTTCCTCCCATTCCCACTTTGTGGAGTTTTGGAATTTTCATTAATTAAATTTATTCTTTGTCGCCACCGGTAACTGCATTTTTAACTGAGTTGTAACCTTTTGAAATACTACCAGCTACAGTATCATACGCATTGTTTGCTTTTTCACTTACAGTTGCACATCCAGTAAATAAAAATGAAGAAAGAATTAAAATGATAATTTTTTTTGACATGCGTGATTATCAAAAATCTGCTCCAAAATGTCAATTTATTTAGTTGAAATATTAGAATAAAATTTTTTCATGAAAAAAAGAGATTTAATTTTTTTAGATCAAATGATTAGAAAATTAGCATCCCCGTATTTTGTAGAAAATGATTTATATGAATATGATCGTCTTCAATGGGCCACAGGTGTCACAAAAGATGATTTATATAAGGCCGTCAAGCTCATTGAAAATCATTACAAAAAAGCCAAAGATTAAGGAGAATAGGGGGTTATGATTAAATTTGATTTAACAGAAGATTTAAAGAAACAATTTCAAGAAGATGGTTTTTTAATTTTAGAAAACTTTTTAGATGATCAATTAATACCTCATTTAACTGAAAAATTTTCCAAACTCTTTTCTGGCGACTTTGAAACTGGAATTGAGCCGGATGAGTGGAATTGGAAACAAGGACGAGATCCAGAAAATGTTACTCGTCAAATTTGTAATGCTTGGAAAGCTGATAATTCCATTAAGGATCTGGTTTGTCATGAGGTTTTAGGGAAGGCTTGTGCTGAGCTGATGAATTGGAGCGGATCAAGACTACTGCAAGATAATGTTTTATGGAAACCCCCTGGAGGAAAAACTTTAGCATACCATCAAGATGCTGCCTATGATGATTGGATATCCCCCCAAACGATGATGACCTGTTGGATGCCCTTGGATTATGTATCAAAAGAAAAAGGCACACTAGAATATGTTAAAGGTTCTCACTTATGGGGATTAACCCCACCTCGAGGACAATTTCATTCACCTGATGATTATAAAAAGGAATTAGTAAATTTTGCTGAACAAAATAATAAGCAGATAGAAATTCAATATGTAGAGGTTCCAGCAGGGGGCGTTGCATTTCACCATGGATATACCTGGCATGGATCAGGTATTAATGCTAGTCAAGATAACCGGAGAGCAGTAGTTGCACATTGTGTACCTTCAGATGCAGAATTTCATCCAACAAATATTGGTGGCACCGCTAGAATTTATAAAAAATATAAAAAAATAAATTCAAATGAATTAGAAGAAAGTTTCTTTCCTATTCTTTGGACCAATCAGGGATATCGAACAAATGTTTGATGAAGAAGAACCAAAAAAAGAAAAACCAATTGACTTAGATGATCTCAGTGTTGAGGAAATTGAAAAAATGATTAAGATTCATCAACAAGAAATTGAGATGCTTTCATTGCTTTTAGAGAAGAAAAAAGAAAAATTAAAACTAGCAGAAAACTTTTTTAAAAAAAGTTAGTAGCCTTCGATCAAAATGAAATCTGTATCAGTGCTCTTTTGTCTGACTTTTTTCGCTTCGCTATACTCTAAAGAATTATAAAACTCTTTAGCTTTATCGAAGCTTTCAAACTCCACCACTGTGGTTCTCTCGGCAGGCCATGTACCCTCAACAACTTCAAATGCCCCACCACGAATTAAGTACTTTCCACCAAATTTTTCTACTGCTTTCGTGGATAAAGGGGGATATTGCTGGAATAATTCAGCATTACTGATGTTTATTCGGATAACAAGATAACCTTTTTTCATATTTTGAAACTTATTTTTAGACTTTTTCACAGAGTTATCCACAGTAATGTCAGAATTTATAAAATCTCTATTTAATTATGTAAAAAAACGATTTGACTTTTTTCCCCAGAATCAAGATTTATGGCGATAATTTATAAAATTTTGGAAAAATTTTTCGATATTTGAAACTTTCAGTGCATATTAAAGAAAAAAATACTAATCTCGTACAAGTTATGCACAGTTTTACCGCATTATCTCTAAAAGTAATTATTTTCATTATTTTTCAATGCTTTTTTGTCATAAAAACTTCATATAGTAGTCATTTAGGGGTGAAAGTGACTGGATTTGAGAGTGCCACTAGCCCTATTTATGTCTGGGGATATGATCGGAAATTCTATTTTGATGATAAATCAGCACCATTATTCATGGTTCAAGAAAGTGATGTAAATAACTTTCTTAATATCAGCCTTAAAGCATTTCCCCATATTGTGATCGGTTTATTTGCCTTCCAAGATACTGATGGAAATGGAGAGTTCACTCTTGATTTTAAAGGAGATCCTTTAGAGCCCTATGGGTTTTCTCTTAACCCCGAAAAAAATTATCAAGAGACAATCTTTGAGGATATTGCTTTTGACATGCAAAAATTCGAACTTGTCGAAATTAAACTTAAGTAATTATTCCCAAAATTTTCTTTACACTTTGAGTGATTGAAGTTTTCGAAGTATCGATGGTTAACTCTGGATTTATGGGTTTCTCATAAGGACTATTAATTCCAGTAAAGTTAGGAATTTCTCCACTTCGAGCTTTTTTATACAAACCTTTAGGGTCTCGCTGTTCTGCAATTTTTAAAGGGGTGGAGATAAATATTTCTTTGAACTCGTCTGATTGAAATAATGAACGTGCCATCTCTCTTTCTGTGCGGAAAGGAGAAATAAAGGCAGTGATAACAATCAAACCTGCATCGCACATTAATTTTGCAACCTCGGCTACGCGTCGAATATTTTCGACACGATCTTTATCGGTAAAACCGAGATCCTTGTTGAGGCCATGACGAATATTATCACCATCTAGTACATAGGTTTTTTTTCCTTCTGCATATAATTGTTTCTCTAAAGCATTGGCGATTGTGGATTTGCCTGAACCAGATAAACCAGTTAGCCAAAGCACTTGGCCTTTGTGCCCATTCATTTTTTCTCTTAATTCCTTTGTGATGCTCAGTGATTGCAAATGTATGTTTTGTGCACGACGTAGTGCAAAATTAATCATCCCAACACCTATAGTTTGATTGCTGATAGGATCGATAATAATCATGGAGCCCATATTTTTATTTTCTTGATAAGTCATGAAAGGGACATTCTTATTGAGAGAAACGGTTACCTCTGCAACATCATTTAGGTCTAATTGTTTTCCTGGGGAATGTTCTAATGTATTCACGTTATAAATTTTTTTGATATCTAATATTTTAATACTGCTGGAGTTATTATGAATTTTGGCAATGTAAGATCTTCCAGGAAAGCAATTTTCCTCTGACATCCAAATCATATTGATATTAAACTGATCAGCACTCTCCACAATTGAGTCTTTTTTACAAATAATATCGCCACGAGATATATCGATTTCTTTATTTAAGGTCAGAGTAATACTTTGTTTATTAGATGATGATTTTATTGATTTATCGCCGATAAATATCTCTTTTACTTTAGCTTTTTGATTGGAAGGAACAGTGCGAATTTCTTCTCCTACCTTGATATTACCGGAGGCAATAGTCCCTGAGTATCCACGAAAATCTAAATTAGGTCGGTTTACTCTTTGAACAGGTAAAATAAATTTAGAAGACTTTGAGGTAGTAACTTTAACAGTCTCCAAGTAACTAAAAAGAGTTTGTTCAGTGTACCATTTCATCATTCCAGACTTCTCATAAACGTTATCACCTTTAAGGGCAGAGATAGGAATACTTTGAATATGATCAAAATTTAAATTTTCTGCAAATTCTCGATAATGTTGATCTATACCTTGATAGGTTTTTTGATCGTAATTAACTAAATCCATTTTATTAATTGCTAAAATAACTTTTTTAATTCCTAAAAGAGAAACAATGAAAGAGTGACGTTTAGTTTGAGTCATTACACCATTTCGAGCATCGACTAACAAGATCGCTAAGTCTGCTGTGGAAGCGCCCGTCGCCATATTGCGTGTGTATTGTTCATGACCTGGAGTATCTGCAACTATAAATTTTCTTTTACTGCTCGAAAAAAAACGATATGCAACATCAATAGTAATTCCCTGTTCGCGTTCAGCAGAAAGACCATCCACGAGTAAAGCGAAGTCAATCTCTTCGCCTTGAGTGCCATGTTTTTGAGAGTCTTTTTTTAAAGAAGCGACTTGATCGTCAAATATCATTTGAGACTCATAAAGCATTCTTCCAATTAGAGTGCTCTTTCCATCATCCACAGATCCACAAGTGATAAATCGAAGAAGATCAAGTGATGCTTGCTCTTTAAGATACTTATTAATGGCAGTTGAATTTTTCATTAAAAATATCCCTCTAGTTTTTTCTTTTCCATTGAATTACTAGAGTCTGCATCAATCGCTCTTCCTTGACGCTCAGAGGTTTTCGATTGAAGTAATTCTAAAACAATACTCTCTAAGGTATCTGCGTCAGACTCAATGGCACCGGTGAGGGGATAACAGCCCAATGTTCGAAAACGTATTTTTTTTAATTCAATTTTTTCATGGGGCTGTAAGTTTAGTCGATTATCATCGACCATCATTATCATCCCATCACGATTAATAACGGGTCTGGTTTTAGCAAAATAAAGAGGGACAATAGGGATTTGTTCTTGATAGATATATTGCCAAATATCTAATTCAGTCCAATTGGATAGGGGAAATACCCGTATACTCTCAGATTTATTGACTTTTGCGTTATATAAGTTCCAAAGCTCCGGTCGTTGATTTTTGGGATCCCACTGATGAGAAGCTGTTCGAAAGGAAAAAATTCTCTCTTTGGCACGAGACTTTTCTTCATCTCGACGAGCACCCCCAAAAGCAGCATCAAACTGATACTGATCCAAGGCTTGTTTGAGGCCTTGAGTTTTCATAATGTCTGTATGAACAGAGGATCCATGATCAAAAGGATTAATATTAGACTTCACTCCTTCCGGGTTAATATGAGTGATGAGTTTCATATTAGATTTTTGAGCCATCCAATTTCGAAATAAATACATCTCTCTGAATTTCCATCTTGTATCCACATGCATTAATGGAAAAGGAGGAGGGCTTGGATAAAAAGCTTTCTGCGCTAAATGAAGCATCACTGAGCTATCTTTACCCACTGAATACAACATCACGGGGTTTTTGGTTTCGCTTACAACCTCTCTAATTATATGAATACTTTCTGCTTCTAAGTCTGAGAGATAACTATTTTGCTTAAGACTAAAACTTTTAGTAAATGTAGTTTTTGTAGGATCCACTTCTGTGGCTTGAAAAATATGATGAGGAAAGTCTAATTGATATTTATTTTTAGTTGTTGGAAATTTAAAGTCTTGGAATTTTTGAAGTAATTCATGATGAGGGAAAAGTACAATATTTTTTTTTCGCAATTTTGATAAGTATTTTATTCCCTCATAAATATCTTCTATCTTATTGGACCTCACCTTTACCCAAAGTCGTCCTTTTCGACGATCATTAGCGAAAATAAATTTGTTATTTTTACTTTCAAAGAATTGAATAAATAAAATTAATTTTCTTTGTCTTTCATATTCTTGAATAAAGTAATTTTGAATTAAGGAATTAATACTTTCACTGAGATTTTTAGTATAATTTTCAAGATCAATATTATCAGGAAGGAAATTTTCTTTTTCTACCCACCTCTCATAGGAGCGTTTTGTTTTAAAAACTTTTTTTTGAGCTAAATATTTAAAATGACTATCGGCATCCCAAGCAGGATGTTTTAATGATGGGTTATTGTTATAAAATAAAGTAGGATTCATAGTAATAAAGCTTTATGACGTATTTTCGCAAATTTACTAAAATTTATTCAAATGTATATAGAAAATTTATAAATTAAGTCAAAAATGGAATTATATAACAAATTACGACATTTTGAGTTAGTTGATCAAATCATCCCTTGTTTAGAGCATTGTGGTCAAAAAATCATGGAAATATATCAAGATTTTAACATCGACGTACAAATTAAAGATGATAATAGCCCCTTAACTAAAGCTGATTTGGCTTCTCATCAGATTATTAGTGAATGTCTACAATCTTCTGGGTACCCAATTATATCTGAGGAGTCAGATGATATTTTTACCAAAGCACCCAAATATTGGTTAGTTGATCCTCTGGATGGGACAAAGGAATTTATCAATAAGAATGGTGAATTTACCGTCAACATAGCTTTAATTGAAAATCGATATCCTTTAGAGGGCTATGTTTATTCTCCTTCAAAAAAAACTCTTTATGTTGGAGGCGACAATAAAAATTCTTATAAAATACAAAACTCAATCGTAGAGCAAATACAAACTTCATCAATTTCTGATCCTATCCGAATAGTTGCTAGTCGAAGCCATTTAAACGAAGAAACCAAAAAATATATCTCTCAATTTCCTCATCATGAATTACTTCAGTCAGGGAGCTCTATTAAACTTTGCATGGTTGCAGAGGGAAAGGCTGATGTTTATCCTCGTTTTGCTCCAACTTCAGAATGGGATACCGCTGCTGCCCAAGCAGTTGTTGAAGGTGCAGGAGGGTTAGTGCTAGATACCGACGGTAACAGACTGATTTATCAAAAAGATAATATTTTAAATCCTCATTTCATCGTTAAAGGAAATAAGTAAATTACTTACTAGGATTTTTTTCTCGGTAAGTTTTCTCTAAACTAACATCATCGACTTCTGTATAAATTTGAGTCGTGGACAAAGAACTATGTCCTAAGAGTTCTTGGATTACTCGTAAGTCACCACCATTTTTAAGAAGGTGCGTTGCAAAACTATGTCGAAGAGCGTGGGGAGTTGTTGTATTAGGAAGCCCTAAATTAATTCGCGCTTGTTTTAAATCCCTTTGAAAAGCCGATGCTTTCAAGGGGGCACCTCGGTCTCCAACGAAGATAGGCTCATTAGGTTTCAAGTCGTAAGGCAGTTCTTGTAAATAATTTTCTACTGATTGATAAACAATATCTAACATAGGAATCATTCTTTCTTTATTGCCTTTACCCATTACTGTAATTGATTCCTTTTCAGTTAAATGACTTTTTGTAATAGATAAGGCTTCTGCTATTCGCAATCCACAGCCATAAAGCAAATAAAGAAGGGCCAAATTTCTTTTTTGCACCCAGCTTTTCTTCGATATTTTGACAAGTTCCTCCATAAGCTGATCTATTTGCTCCTCCGAGATGGGCTTGGGAAGAGACTTTGGAATTTTAGGGTTTTTTAAAAGTTGTATTTCAGCATAACCAAATTTGTATCCTTCTATTTTTGAGGAGGAAAACTTTAAAAAACTTTTTAAAGAGCTAATTGATCTACGACGCGATCTTGCCGAGAGCGGTTTTTTGTAGACATTATTATATTCTCGAGGAGCAGCCATATCAGCCACCCAGGCTCGAAATGTTTGAAGGGTCAAGTTTTGTAGAATTCCATGAGACAAAGGCTCTTGATGGTAGAATTGATAGAAGATTAAAAAATCACAAATATCATAACAGTACGAATGATAGGTATTCTCTGAGTAGCCTTTGATATCTTTGAGGTGAAACAGCCAACCTTGAAAATCATCGATGACAGACTTATCAACATTTGAATGTTCTAGGAGTTCTGTAAAATTCATTTCATTATATTATAAGTAAGAATCGAATATAAAAAATGCCTTATTATTATGAAGTTATCCCTCTCAGCCAGATTAATGAAGGTTTAACTTATCAATCGAATGAACAAATTCCTCTTGGATCGATTGTTCAAATTCCCTTAAGAAAAAAAACCGCCACAGGAGTTATTTTATCTGAGACAAAAGTCGAGGACATCACTTTCGATGTAAAGAAAATTTTAAAAATTCAAAAGACGTATACTCACTCAATTAATCAAGAAAATTTAAATTTTTATCAATATCTCTCAAATCACTACTTTATTGATTTAGGGATGGTTTTTAAAATGGCTATTCAACAATATCCAGATACGCAACTCAAAAGTTTTTTGAGCTACAAAGGAAAAACTTTTTCATCTCAAAAAGACTTAACCAATACCTTTGAATTAAAACCCAAACATTTCAAAGAGCTTCTTGATTCAAAAGAAATATCTTCAACTTCAAAAAACTTTCTATTTCATCAAATGCAAAAAGAAATCAAATTAAATCAAGAACAACAAAAAATTTTTGATGATATATGGCTACATAAAAAACAAGGTTTCAAAACTCATTTGATTGATGGGGTAACGGGTTCTGGAAAAACAGAATTATACTTAAAATTGATTGAAGAAACTTTAGTTCAAGGTGGACAATCCCTTGTGTTATTGCCTGAAATAGCGCTCACGGAAGAATGGACAAAACGATTTAAAAGTTATTTTGGATGTGAGCCTTTTGTATGGCATTCCAAACAAACGCGATCCCAAAAGAGTAGAATTTTACAATCCTTATTAAAAGGAGAGCCTTGCGTCATCGTGGGTGCCCGATCAGCTGTCCTGTTACCTTTTAAAAACTTACAAATGTTGATTTGCGATGAAGAACACGACTCTTCGTATAAACAAGAAGAGGGACCTCGATACCATGCCCGAGATATGGCGATTTATAAAGCTAAATGTTCTCAAAGTATTTGTACATTGGTCAGCGCATCGCCCTCACTTGAAAGCTTATATAATTCTGAAAATCAAAAAATTACTGCTCATCATTTAACTCAGCAGTTTCATCAAACAGCATTACCTCAAATTTCAATTATTGATATGAACGTCCATCGGCCCAGTTCGAAAAGTTGGATTTCAAAAGAAATTTATGATGAGACAATGTCAGTCTTAAAAAATAAAGGACAAGTTTTATTTTTTTTAAATCGTCGAGGATATGCTCCTACCAAAATTTGTGTGAGTTGTCATACGGCAATTCAATGTCAACATTGTGCTGTGAATTTAGTTTACCATAAAAAAATTGATCGACTAATTTGTCATCACTGTTCGAGTTTTTATGATCCTCAACAAATATGTAAAATGTGCTCCTCGGATAAATTTATCTCATTAGGCATTGGACTGGAACGACTTCAAGAAGAAGTAATGCGATTGTTTCCTGGATATCAAAGTCAGGTTTTCTCAAGTGATACACTCAGCTCAAAAAAAAATAAAAAACTAATGATGGAAAAAATTTTTGAACAAGAAACTAATCTACTTATAGGCTCACAAATTATTGGAAAGTCCTTTCATTTTCCTAATCTGAAGTTAGTTAATATTATTGATGGGGACTCGAGTTTATTTAGTCCTGATTTTCGTGCGATGGAGAAAACCTATCAATTGCTACAACAGGTTGCTGGTCGATCTGGTCGTGAGGGCGAAAGAGGAAAGGTACTTATTCAAACCTATAGTCCTCAACATCCCATTTTTCAAAGCATCAAAGATCAGAACCGAAAGAACTTTATAAAAAATGAGTTAGCGCGAAGAAAACAAAGTCATCTTCCTCCTTATGCTAAAATTGCCCAACTACAATTAGTCCACCCAAATTATCCGGAGTTGCGCTCAATTTGTTTAGAAGTCTTGGAAGCTTCCAAAAAACTTCAATTAGGAGTGCTGGGACCTACACCTTCTTTGATTCCTTACAAAAAAAACCATTATCAAGAGAATTTTTACTTCAAAGAGACATCCTATGCCCAATTAACTAGCAAAATCTCTAAGCTATTGTCTCAATTAAGCGCGAAAAATAAACGTTTTTTACATATTGACATTGATCCCCTATCAATTGCCTGATGCGTCATTTGTATGTTCTCATTCAACCGTATGATGTGATAAAAAAGCCGGATTACTTGATAATATGAGCAATAAAATAGCATCTAAAAGATATGCCGTGGCCCTTTTTGATACGGTCCAAAATGAACAACTCGACGCCTTATTGGAGGACGCTCAATCTTTAAGCAACGCAATCATCGAAAGTGTCGAATTAGATACTCTTTTAAAATCACCATTAACCAAAAACGACCTAAAGGCGAACATTTTACTAAAAATTATTGAGGGATTGTCTTCTCAGAAGATATTAGGGGGTTTGATTAATACTCTGAAAAAAAACAAACGTTTAAATCTTTTCTCAGCTATTCTAAAAGAATTTCAAGATGTTCTTTTCGAAAAAAGAGGCTACCAAAAAGCAAAGGTGACAACTGCTCATGCTGTTGATGATGCAACAAAAAAAAATATACAAGATTTATTACACAACCAATATGGTTCGAAATTAAATTTAGAATTTCAAATAAACAAATCTCTACTTGGAGGTATGACAGTAGTAATCGGTTCAAAGATGATCGATTTAAGTATTGCTAACCAAGTATCCAAATTTACCAATAACGTGAAAGGAGACATTTAATGTCAATTAAAGCATCGGAGATCTCTTCTATCATCAGAGATCAGATTAACAACTTTGAAAGCCAAGCAGACATTTCCGAAGTCGGAACTGTGCTAAAGGTTGGTGACGGAGTTGCTCAAGTATACGGCTTAGATAATGTACAAGCCGGTGAAATGGTAGAATTCGCAGGTGGCGTTCAAGGAATGGCACTTAACTTAGAAGAAGATAATGTAGGTATCGTTATTTTTGGTGATGATAGAGGTATTAAAGAAGGCGATACAGTTAAAAGAACACAAAAAATTGTGGAAGTTCCGGTTGGTAAAGGTCTATTAGGACGAGTAGTCGATGCGCTCGGTAATCCTATTGATGGTAAAGGGCCTATTCAAAGTAGTGAGTCACGTCGTATTGAGGTAAAAGCACCAGGAATTATTCCAAGACAAAGCGTGAGTGAGCCTATGCAAACAGGTCTTAAAGCGCTTGATGCTTTGGTTCCAGTTGGGCGTGGACAGCGTGAATTGATTATTGGTGACAGACAGACTGGTAAAACTGCGGTCGCAATCGACACTATTATCAACCAAAAAGAGATCAATCAATCTGATGATGAGTCGAAAAAGCTTTATTGTATTTATGTTGCGATTGGTCAGAAAAGATCAACCGTAGCTCAAGTAGTGAAAACCCTCGAAGAGAATGGCGCGATGGAGTACACCATCGTGGTAGCAGCTTCTGCTTCCGATCCTGCTCCTCTTCAGTTCCTTGCACCATATGCAGGTTGCTCCATGGGTGAATTTTTCCGTGATAACGGAATGCACGGTTTAATCGTTTATGATGATTTGTCAAAGCAAGCGGTTGCGTATCGTCAGATGTCACTTCTTCTGAGAAGACCACCGGGACGTGAAGCTTTCCCGGGTGACGTTTTCTATCTTCACTCGCGTCTTTTAGAGCGTGCAGCAAAAATGAGTGATGCGAATGGTGGGGGTAGTTTAACGGCTCTTCCCGTGATCGAAACTCAGGCCGGTGACGTCTCTGCGTTTATTCCTACCAACGTGATTTCCATTACGGATGGTCAGATATTCTTAGAAACTGAATTATTCTTCTCCGGTATTCGTCCGGCGATTAACGTGGGTTTATCTGTTAGCCGTGTGGGTTCAGCTGCTCAAACTAAAGCGATGAAAAAAGTTGCCGGTAAAATTAAATTGGAACTAGCGCAGTATCGTGAGATGGCGGCGTTCTCTCAGTTCGCTTCTGATCTCGATGCATCAACAAAACAGCTACTAGCTCGTGGTGAGAGATTAACTGAACTTTTAAAACAAGATCAGTATGTACCGATGTCTGTGGCCGATCAGGTTCTCAGTATTTATTCGGGTGTCCGTGGGTTCTTAGATAAAATTGATACTGCAAAAATTTCTGACTTCCAGTTAAAGTTCCTTGAAGGTCTTCGTGCCGAGCACGGTGATATCTTTGATGAAATCAATAACACAGGTAACTTTAGCGATGAGAGCGACCAGAAGATTGAAGCATATTTAGAAAAATTCACAGCTAATTTTAGTTAATGCCAAACCTAAAAGAATTAAAGAATAGAATTGCTAGCGTTAAGTCGACGAGAAAAATTACCTCGGCGATGAAAATGGTAGCGGCGAGTAAGCTCCGTCGAGCACAAGAGCTTGCTGAGTCTTCTCGTGTCTATGCGGATAGCCTCGCTTTTATTCTTTCTTCTTTAGCAGGTAAAAACACTAATAGTTCTGATTTACCCGAGATTTTGACAGGTCGAGAAAACCCTCAAACCATACTACTGATCGTAAACTCTTCTGACCGAGGATTATGTGGAGGATTCAACTCTAATCTTTTCCGTAAGGCAAAAATTTGGATTGCCGAACAACAAGCCAAAGGCAGAACTGTCAAACTTTTAACCGTGGGAAAGAAGGCAGCAAGTTTTTATCGTCGCTCAGAAATCGATGTGATTGCAAATTTTGAGGATCTGACATCTAATGATCGACAAATTCAAATCGCTGAGGAAATTAAAAACAAGATAGTGGAACTTTTCGATTCTAAAGAAGTTGATGAAGTTTCAATTCTCTTCAATAAGTTTGTCTCTGCAATTTCTCAGGAGCCTAGTTATCAATCTATTATTCCAATGGCAAATAGTGATGATGAAAATACTGAAGAGGTCGAGACGAGTAATGCTGTTTTTGAATTTGAGCCTGATAAAAATGAACTACTCGAATACTTACTACCCAGAAACTTTTTAACACAAATTTACAGAAGCATTTTAGAAAGCTCTGCATCTGAGCATGCAGCAAGAATGACTTCTATGGATAACGCAACAAGAAATGCTGGTGATATGATTGATCGATTAACACTTACTTATAATCGTACAAGACAAGCATTTATTACAAAAGAACTTATCGAAATTATTTCGGGAGCAGAAGCTGTTTAGGAAAGGAGCAACAAATGGCAAGTAACAAGGCAGGAAAAGTCACTCAGGTATTAGGGGCTGTGGTTGACGTCGCCTTTGAAGGAGAATTACCCCCTATTTTGAATGCCCTATCAACTAAGATAGGAGACCAAAAATTAATTTTAGAGGTAGCCCAGCACTTAGGGGAGAACACTGTTCGAACTATTGCGATGGATGCTACAGAAGGCCTCCAGCGTGGCCAAGAAGTCCAAGATGACGGAGACCCTATTTCCGTTCCTGTAGGACCTGAAACGCTTGGACGAATTATGAACGTGATCGGTGAACCTATCGATGAACGTGGACCCATTGAGTCAAAAAAAACTCTTCCTATTCACAGATCTGCTCCTGAGTTTGTTGACCAATCCACTGAGACGGAGGTACTGGTTACCGGTATTAAAGTTATCGATTTGCTCGCTCCCTACGCAAAAGGTGGTAAAATTGGTTTATTTGGTGGTGCCGGTGTAGGAAAAACCGTGCTCATCATGGAATTAATTAACAACGTTGCGAAAGCTCACGGTGGATACTCAGTGTTCGCAGGGGTGGGAGAGCGTACTCGTGAAGGTAATGATCTTTATCATGAGATGATCGAGTCAGGCGTTATTAGCCTGGATGGTGGAACTTCGAAAGTGGGTCTTGTTTATGGTCAGATGAACGAGCCTCCAGGAGCGAGAGCCCGTGTGGCGCTTTCAGGTCTAACCCAGGCAGAATATTTTCGTGATGAAGAAAACCAAGACGTGTTATTCTTCGTGGATAACATCTTCCGTTTTACTCAGGCTGGTTCTGAGGTATCTGCGCTTCTCGGACGTATTCCATCAGCGGTGGGATATCAACCAACCCTAGCCACAGATATGGGTGCTCTTCAGGAAAGAATTACCACAACGAACAAAGGTTCAATTACATCTGTTCAAGCGATTTATGTTCCGGCGGACGACTTAACCGATCCGGCGCCCGCAACATCCTTCTCTCACTTGGATGCAACAACCGTGTTGAACCGTTCTATTGCGGAACTGGGAATTTACCCGGCGGTGGATCCCCTCGACTCAACTTCAAGAATTTTGGAACCGAGAACTCTGGGGGATAAACATTACCAAGTTGCTCGTGATGTTCAAAAGACTTTGCAAACATATAAGAGTCTCCAGGATATTATTGCAATCTTGGGGATGGATGAATTATCCGAAGAAGATAAGTTAGTCGTATCGCGTGCTAGAAAAATTCAGCGTTTCTTAAGTCAGCCTTTCCACGTAGCGGAAGTCTTTACCGGTTCTCCTGGTAAGTTCGTTTCCCTAGAAGATACGATCAAAGGCTTTGAAGGTTTAGTAAAGGGTGATTACGATCACATCCCAGAAGCGGCTTTTTATATGGTGGGAACAATGGAAGAAGCTTTAGAAAAAGCAAAGAAAATGGCTGAGGAAGCGACTAAATAATAATGATTAACTTAAAGGTCGTCTCCCCTCAAAAAGTTATTTTTGAAAAAGAAGTTGAAATGGCAGTTTTGCCAGGAGCGGAGGGTGATTTTGCAGCGATGGAAAATCACTCACCGTTTATCAGCTCGCTTCGACCCGGACAAATGGCGATAATGGCCAATAACCAGCTCCAAGAAAGCTTTTTTGTTTCTGGGGGTTTGGTGATGTTAAAAGATAAAACTTGTGAAGTTCTAGTTGATCAAATTGAGTCTTTGAGCGATGTGAATAGTTCCAACTATCAACAAACAAAAACCTATCAAGAATTAGAAGGAAATGATGATGCTCGAGGCACCTTTGAGCAAGTAGTTAATTCTCCTTCCTATGCTAAATAAGCATCAAAACTATACTAATTATCATCTAGTATTTATTAATTTTTTCACCTAAGTTATTTTAAATTTTTTGAGATTATATCAAATTAGCAAATGATGTTTTTAAATAAATTATTTATAAAATTTTTATCTCTATTCCTAGTTATTAACTTTACATTTGTCAGTTCTTTAAAAGCAGAAACAGTGTTTGTTGATAGTTTCAGTGTTGCGGCTCAAGATGATTTTCCTGAAGCAATTGCTTTTAATACAGATGGAACCAAGATGTTTGTGGTAGGTGCTATTGGTGATGATGTTAATGAATATACTCTCAGCACTGGCTTTGATGTTTCAACAGCAAGCTTTGTTGATAGTTTCAGTGTTGCGGGTCAAGAAACAGGAGCTCATGATCTTGCTTTTAATACAGATGGAACCAAAATGTTTGTGGTAGGTGTTAGTGGTGTTGATGTTAATGAATATACTCTCAGCACTGGCTTTGATGTTTCAACAGCAAGCTTTGTTGATAGTTTCAGTGTTGCGGGTCAAGAAACTTCTCCTCTTGGTCTTGCTTTTAATACGGATGGAACCAAGATGTTTGTGGTAGGTCGAGATGATGATAATGTTAATGAATATACTCTCAGCACTGGCTTTGATGTTTCAACAGCAAGCTTTGTTGATAGTTTCAGTGTTGCGGGTCAAGATTCTTTTCCTGAAGCAATTGCTTTTAATACAGATGGAACCAAGATGTTTGTGGCAGGTTCTATTGGTGATGATGTTAATGAATATACTCTCAGCGCTGGCTTTGATCTCATCGGCGGACCAGATCCCACAACAAACAAAGATTTAATCGGATTAATAGACGCTCAAGTACAAGGAGCGAAACTATTAGCAAAACAAACAACCAATACTATTTTAGATCGCATTTCGCATGTTCGCTCTCAAGATCCTATGGATGAAACATCCCAACAAGACATCAATGTATCTTTTACTAATCCTGATTTAACACTCGCATCGAATCTTGTTACTATGCCGAAAATGCCCAACCTAAATCCTTTTCAAGTTTTTCAAACAGAGGAGTGGTCCACATGGACGAAGGCCGATATCACCATTGGAAAAATAGGTGACACGTCTTTATCTTCTGTCAAAGACATCTCAATCCAAGGAGTCTCTATAGGTGCTGATAGAAAAATGGATGATGATAAAATGTATGGCTTATCAATGCGATTTGCTAATGATGATACAGATATAGGAAATACAGGAACCAATATCTCAACACAGTCTATTAATTTATCCGTTTATGGCAGTCACTATTTAGATAACGATACCTTTGTGGACGGTGTTATAGGAGCAGGGTACATGCAATCAGACGTTGTTCGAAAAAATGGGTCTCATACATTAAATGGGGATAGAGAAGGCAATCAAATATTTGGATCACTTAAGTTTGGAAAGAAAATAAAACAATCTCAATTTAATATTGCTCCTTATGGTAAAATTCATTCCAGCTACACACACTTAAAGGGATACAGAGAAACAGGAACGAGCGCACTCAAATTTGATGCGCTAGAAATAGGAGCAATATCTAACTCGGTAGGCTTAGAGATAGATCGAAGTATTCAATATCAAAAGTCCTCTGTGAAGCCTCGATTTATAATAGAGTATGGAAAAGAAATTGGATCTGACGAGTCAACTCAAGATATGTATTATGGCGACGACACCTTTACAAAGTACTCCTATACCTCCGATCAAAAAGACCGCGATGTCATGACAACGGGGATAGGTTTTGATTTTGTTCATGATAACGGCCTCACACTCAGCACGGATTATGAACGAAAACAAAATGGTGATAATGACTATTTTGATAGTGTTTTTATTGCCGCTAACTTTTTATCCCGCAAAGAGAGCCAAT
>JBJKYU010000002.1:0-19264 GCA_045560885.1 Alphaproteobacteria bacterium | reverse complement strand
GCTCTTGGCTTGTTTGTGGCCATCCCCTCTACCGCATTTTATAATATGATTACTTCTAGAATTGATACTTATTTATCAGAGGTGGAAAGTTTTGGAAAGGACTTGGTAAACATTATTTCTCGTCAAGTTAACTAAATGAGAAAAAAAAATCGTCCAGTTTCTAATATCAACGTCACACCAATGGTTGATGTGATGTTAGTTTTACTAATTGTTTTTATGGTTACCGCTCCACTACTAACAGTTGGTGTTCCTGTAAACCTTCCTAAAGTTGAAGCTAATTCGCTTGATGCCCAAAAAGAGCCATTAGAAATATCTATTAATGAAAATAATGAAATTTATTTAGGTGAGGATCTGATTGTCTTTGAGGAATTAATTTCCAAGGTAAAAATTATTGCTGGCTCCAATAATGACATTCGTATTTTTCTTAGAGCTGATACTTCCATCAATTATGGAGAGGTGATGAAAGTTTTAGGAGCTTTGAATACATCTGGATTCCTTAAAATAGCTCTTGTAACTAAAAAACCAAGTTAAGTGAGCACCATCTCTCTTTATAATCCTTTTCGCAGATTAGTTTTATTTTTTGAGGACTTTTCATATAGAAAAGGTGATCTTTTTTTTCAGTTTTTATCTTTCTTAATTCATCTTTTAATACTCATTCCCATGATTAACTTCACTTTTCAAAAAGAAGTGAGTGATATTCCAATGATATTACCTGTTGAAATGTTCATTGTAGAAGAAGAAACAGCTGCACCAGAGTTTCAAGAGGAGATCAATGAAATAATCCCAACTTTACAAGAGGAAGTGATCGAAGAAGTAATAGAAGTTGAAGATGCTCCTGAAATAACTGAACCCGTTGTAGAAGAAACCTTACCCGAGGTTTCAGAACCCGAACCACCAGTTAAAGAGATAGTATCTGAAATAGCAGAGCCTGAAATAAGTGAAGTTGAGGAAGTACTGGTAGATAATTCTTCAGATCAAGCAAATGAATTTGTAATTGAGGAAGTTCCCGAAGAAAAAATTCAAGAACCCGAGGAGACTGCCCCACCTCCTATTGAAAATGACTTTGAGATACAGTTAAAGAAAAAACCAGAACCAAAAGAAATTGAGCAGCCTTTTGATAATCTACAAATAGTTGTTAAGAAAAAGCCAAACAAAAAATCATTCAATGTAAGTACAGTTTTAAAAGATTTAGAAAATGTTGATCAAGAATTTAAAAAAGTCCAAGAAGAAACAGAAGTAAAACAAGAGGAAGTCTTTACAGAAAAAGTAGCTGCGACTATGACTATTTCAGAAATTGATCTTTTAAGACAACAACTTCATTCATGTCTAAATCTAAATGTTGGTGTTGCTAATCTGAAAGAGATCAAACCGGTTATTTTCATCGAGGTGAATCCAGATAGAACTGTAAAAAGTGCGAAGGTGGTGAACCAAGAACGATTGAGTGATCCGTCTTTCAGAACTGCAGCAGAGGCTGCCATGAGAGCAGTTAATAATCCTGATTGTAGCCCTTTACTCCTTCCAGAAGATAAATATGATCTGTGGAAAGAAATCAACTTCACTTTTGATTTCAGCTGGATGTTTGATTAATAAATAATTAATATATCGTTCCTATTATTGTGTTATTATTCAATGTTAAATAAATGATTAAATATTTAATTACTTTTATTTTTTTCGCTTTTAATTCTTATGGTGCTTTGGAAGTCACAATTGCCCAAGGTAAAGTAGAACCAACACCTATAGCTATAACACAGGTTTTTGGAGAAGACGCAGATACCTCTAGATACGGTAACACTATTAGGCAAATAATTTCTAATAATCTTACTAATTCTGGACTTTTTTATACTGTAAATGAGGACCTATATATTCAATCAGATAACCTTGTAGAAAAAGTCCCTAGATTTGAAGATTGGAAGTTAATTAAAGCACAATTTTTATTAAGTGCGGATGTTACTAAAACTGATAAAGGTATTCGCCTACGAATGAGGTTGTACGATGTTTTTAATGCTAAAGAGATTGAAAAGTTACAGCTTACTATTCCTGACGAAGGATTGATTAGAAGAGTAGGTCACACTGTTAGCGATATCGTTTATGAAAGGATCACCGGTGAAACGGGTTACTTTGATACAAGAATAGTTTACGTATCTGAAGTAGGGCCTTTAGACCAAAGAATTAAAAGATTGGCCATAATGGATCAAGATGGACATCTTGATAGTCATCAATTTTTAACTGATGGGAAAAACCTAGTTCTTACTCCAAGGTTCGCCCCTAATAATCAAACTATTACATATATGGAATACAAGAATAATCTTCCAAGAGTCTATATATATGATTTAAAAACTGGTGAAAGAGAGATCGTTGGTGATTTTCCAGGCATGACCTTTGCTCCTCGATTCTCGCCTGATAGCAAAAGTGTCGTAATGTCTTTTTCGGATTCAAAGACTGCAAACTCAGAAATCTATTCTATGGATTTAAATACTAGATCTATAACAAGGCTTACCAATGACTCAGGTATAGATACTTCACCATCTTATTCACCCGATGGAGAGAAAATAGTTTTCAATTCTGATCGTAGTGGTAGCCCTCAGCTTTATATTATGGATAAGGATGGAAGTAACATTAAAAGGATTTCAAAAGGTAAAGGCGTTTATGGAAATCCAGTGTGGTCCCCCAGAGGAGATTTGATAGCTTTTGTTAAAAATAGAAAACCAAACTTTTATATAGGTGTCATGGATACGAATGGTGACAATGAGCGAATCATTGTTCAAGACTTTTCACTAGAGTCCCCAGCTTGGTCTCCGAATGGAAGATATTTAATTTTTTATCGTCAGCAAAAATCGAATTTGGATGGAACCGGAGGTGAAACTACTATCCATTTTATTGATATTACTGGTTATAATGAAAGAATTATTCCAACCCCACGAGATGGAAGTGACCCAGCCTGGTCCCCACTTTTATAGATAAATTACTAAACTAGTTATTTTCCCAAACGTAAATCGGGGAATTATTAACAAATATTAACTTGATTTCCCAGAATTTCAGTGTTTATGTATCACAACTATAGTTAAAATAAACTTAGGCGGAGATAATAATGTTAAAAAAATTACTACTTTTAGTTGTAACTGGCTTGTTCTTAGCATCATGTGCAGCTACAAATACCCAACAAGGTGGAGACGTAGATGCTGCTTCTTCCAGCACTAGCTCTGGATCAGATAGTAGTATTACTGCAGGAACCCAAGAAGATTTAATCGTAAATGTTGGCGATAGAGTATTCTTTGAGTTTGATAGCTCAGAACTAACTGTTGACGCTCAAGCTACGCTTGATGCTCAAGCTGCTTGGTTAATGCAATACCCTGATACAAATATAACAATCGAAGGTCACGCAGATGAGCGTGGAACGAGAGAATACAACTTAGCTCTTGGTGATAAGAGAGCTTTTGCTGTTTATTCTTACTTAGCTCAATCTGGAATTGATACCAACAGAATGGAATATATCAGCTGGGGTAAAGAAAGACCTGAAGTTGTTGGATCAGATGAAACAGCTTACAGTCAAAATAGACGTGGCGTTACTTCAGTAACTAACTAATTTTAATTTCTTTTAGGTGCCCAAAGATATTGGGCACCAACTATAAAAATGTTTTTTGTTAAAATTATTTTTTCAACATTTTTTATTTTTCTAAGTTCATATTCTTTCTCTCAAAATCATAATAAGATTGAAGTTGATCTCGAAAGAGTCAAAAAAGACATAATCGATTTACAAAAATTTGTTTACCAAAATAATTCACCCAATACTGTTGACTCAGATAACCAAGATTTAGAAAAAATAAATAATCAAATACAGCTTTTGCTCGAAAAATTTGATTCTTTTGAAAAGCAAATCAAAGATATGAAAGATGATATAGCAAATTTATACCAACTTTATACATCACCACAATTTGATCAAAATAAATCAATTTCATCATCAAATGAATTGACTATAGATGAAAGCTCTTCCAACTTAGTTACTGAAAAATCAAATGATACTCAGTCCTTAGAGGAATTTGAGATTGCCAATTCTGATACTCAAAATGAAAATATATTAGAAGTTAAAGAGGAGTTGCCTGAACAAACCTTAGGTAAGCTTTCAATATCTAGCTTAGAGGAACAAGAAATTATAAACCTAGAACCAAGCGAAGAAGGCCTAGCTACATTATCCGAATTAGAAGGTTTGCTTATGGAAAAAGAGATTGAGCTTAACAAGCCCAAAATTAATATAGAAGTCCAATTACAACTTGCAAAACAAAGCTTAGCAAGTTTAGAAAATCAAAAAGCCATTGAGAGTTTATTGTTAATTATTGACTCTGACTCAGATAACAAGGAGATGCTATCAGAGGCATATTATCTTTTAGGTAGAACAAACTTTATCGAAAACAACATAATAGACTCAGTTAAGTATTTTGGTATTCGTCATCGAGATTTTTCTGAAATAAATAGGTTTAAAGCTGAAAATTACTTTTGGCTTGGAAGGTCTTTATTTGGAATTGGTGATCAGGAAAATGGATGTTTAATTATGGAGGATATTATTTTCTCTGATGAATACCTGAATAACCAAGATGTCATTGAAGACTCTAAATCTCTTCAAGCTGAGCAAGAGTGTGGTTTGATTATTAATTAAATTGCCACTTAACCAAAACCAATTTTTAAAATATCTTCAAAAAAATCTTTCACCTAAACAAAAAATCTTAGTTGCTGTTTCATGTGGTATAGACAGTACTGTTTTATATGACTTAATCCATAAATCTCAATTCTTTAATCTGAAAAATATTTTTTATATTTTCTTTGATCATCAAAAAAGAGTTGAGGGTAAATATGAAATTGAAAAATTTATAAATTATTATGGGTTAAATAAAAAAAATACATTCATTAAAAAATTAAAATTAGGAAAAAATGAAACATCTTTTCAAAGCAAAGCTCGCACCGCTAGGTATCACTATATTTTAAAATTATCCAAGCTTCTTGGTACTGACGAAGTCTTTCTTGGTCATCATCTAGATGATTTTAAAGAAAGTTATTTTCTCCGAAAGATACAGTCCTCTAATGTTTTAGGACTTTCAAATGTTTTTAATGAAAAATTTGAAAAATTAAATATCCATAGGCCCCTTGTCACATATTCAAAAAAACAAATCAAAGTTTATGCAAGGAAAAACAACCTAATATGGTTTGAGGACCGTAGTAATTTTGAGTTAGACTATACTAGAAATAAAGTTCGATCTTACCTTTCATCAAATTCTAAAATTTCTCAATCTATTAAAAAAGACATGAGCAATTATCAAGATATGAAATATTTGATAAATTTTTATTCTACTTATTTTCAAAGAATATCTAAAAAAAGATTTGAGATTAAAGTGCAAGAGTTTAGGCACCTCAATAAGACTTTACAAACGATTGCGGTTCAGTCTTTATACTATGGTTTGAGATTAAGCTTAAAAAAACAGCCTAGAAATGAGAATATTAACAATTTTGTTGAGGCTGTATTAGGTTCTAATCATAAGATCAGAGTAAAAAAATCTGTTTTTGGAGGAAATATTGGTTTTTTTGGAAAAAAATTATGTTTAAATCTCATATAGGGGTTTAAACGTAAGTAAAGTTAACTATATATAAAGAAACAACAATTTATGAAAAATTTTTCTAAAAACATTTTCGTTTGGATAATCATAAGTCTAATACTTTTAGGCTTATTTAATGTTTTCAAAAACTCCCAAAGAGACTACTCATCAGTTACCTATACTTACTCAACTTTGCTAGATAAAGCTGAAAATGGTGAAATCAAGTCGGTTGAAATTCAAGGTAATAACATTTATGGACAAACCATGGATGGTATTGATTTTTCTACTTATGCCCCAAGAGATCCAAATTTAATTCAAACTTTAAATGAAAATAATGTAGCCATAAATGCAAAGCCCGAACAATCAGGGATGCACCCACTACTTAGTATCTTCGTTTCCTGGTTCCCCATGCTGTTGTTAATTGGCGTATGGATATTTTTTATGCGTCAAATGCAATCTGGAAAAGGGGGAGGCGCTCTAGGTTTTGGTCGTTCAAAAGCAAAACTTTTAAATGAAAATAAGATTAAAGTAACTTTCAATGATGTCGCTGGAATAGATGAGGCAAAACAAGAGCTAGAAGAAGTTGTCTCATTTCTGAAAGATCCACACAAATTTCAAAGATTAGGAGCTAAAATTCCCAAAGGTGCTCTTCTTGTCGGCCCTCCAGGTACAGGTAAAACACTTTTAGCTAGAGCCATCGCAGGTGAGGCGGGTGTACCATTCTTTTCTATCTCAGGTTCTGATTTTGTTGAAATGTTTGTGGGAGTTGGCGCAAGTCGAGTAAGAGATATGTTTGAACAAGGTAAAAAAAATGCACCTTGTATAATTTTTATTGATGAAATAGATGCTGTTGGAAGGCATCGTGGAGCAGGCTTGGGCGGAGGAAACGATGAACGTGAACAAACACTAAATCAACTTCTTGTAGAAATGGATGGTTTTGAGGCTAATGAAGGCGTTATTATTGTTGCAGCAACTAACAGACCAGATGTTTTAGATCCGGCGCTTTTAAGACCAGGAAGATTTGATAGACAGGTCGTTGTTCCAGCACCAGATATTATTGGTCGTGATAAAATTTTAAAGGTTCATACTAAGAAAATCAAAATGGATAAATCAGTGAAAACAATTGCTATTGCAAGATCTACCCCTGGTTTCTCAGGTGCTGATTTAGCAAACATTGTTAATGAAGCGGCTTTAATTGCAGCAAGAAAAAATAAGAAAATTGTAACTATGGATGATTTTGAAGATGCTAAAGATAAAGTTATGCTTGGTACTCAAAATAAATCCAAGATCATCTCTGACTCTGAAAAAGAAGTAATAGCTTATCATGAAGCTGGACATGCTTTAGCAAATTTGCACTGCAAGCATGCAGATCCAATATATAAATCTTCAATTATACCTACCGGTCGCGCTTTAGGCTTTGTGATGAGTGTCCCGGAACAAGATAAAGTTATTCATCGAAAAGATGAATATCTTGATAAGCTTGTGGTAACAGTAGCTGCAAGGATAGCAGAAGAACTAATATTTGGACCAGAAAAAATTGGCTCAGGTGCAGCAGGAGATATTCAACAAGTAACTAATCTAGCAAGAGCAATGGTTACCCAAATGGGCTACAGTGAAAAGTTAGGAAGAGTTCGCTATACTGGTAATCAGGAAGAGGTATTTTTAGGACACTCTGTTACTCAGTCCAAAAATATTTCAGAAGAAACTGCACGTATTATTGACCAAGAAGTAATTCGTTTAGTTCAAGAAGCCGAAACTAAAGCAAGAAAAATTCTAACTGAGAATATGAAAGATCTTCATATAATTGCTAAAGGTTTACTCGAATATGAAACTTTAACAGGTGATGAAATTAAAAATCTTTTAAAAGGTATTAAACCCAAAAGAGATGATGACTTATCTGATGATGCTGACAAACCCTCAGATGATGCTCAAAAAAGTCCTACTAACAAAGGCCCTTTACCTTCTTTTACAAAAGATCAAAATTTTCCACTTCCAAATTAAAGTTATTTCAAATAAGAAATTATCTCTATGAGATTATTTGGAACAGATGGTATCCGCGGCGAGGTAGGTAAGTATCCATTAACGGCAGAGAATATTTTAAAGCTAGCTAAGGCAGCTTCACTTGTCCTGAAAAAGAAAAACTCAATCTCTAGAGTTGTTATAAACAAAGATACTCGTTTATCCGGATATATTTTTGAACCCACACTTACAGCAGGTTTTATTTCAATGGGAGTAAATGTGGTTTTGGTGGGCCCATTGCCAACACCAGCTTTAACAATACTAAGCAAGTCTTTGAGAGCAGACTTTACTGTGATGATCACAGCTTCACACAATCCCTTTCAAGATAATGGTTTAAAATTTTTTTCAGGTACAGGTTATAAAATTACAGCTGAAGAAGAGAGAAAAATAGAAGATTATTTTTTTAATTATGATTTTGATAATTTTAAAATAAAACCCTCCGATTATGGTAAAGCAGTCAGACTTAAAGATGCTATAGGAAGGTACTCCGAGGCCCTGAAACAAAATACATTAAAAAATTTAGACTATACAAAATTAAAAGTTGTTTTAGATTGTGCTAACGGAGCAGCCTATAAAGTGGCACCTGAGGTATTATTTGAAATAGGTGTAGAGCTAGACACTTTGGGTGATAGACCTAATGGTGTTAATATTAATGAAAAGTGCGGTTCTTTATTTCCCGAAAGAGCATCTAAGCTTGTTAAGAAAAGAAAATCAGATGTTGGTATATGCCTAGATGGAGATGGGGACAGGCTTATCATTATTGATGAAAAGGGCGAACCTATTTTTGGTGAAGAGCTAATATACATTCTAGCGAAGCATTATTTAAAAAATAAAAATATTAAAAAAGGATCTACCATTGTCACAAATGAGATTGCTAATTTTGGCCTTGATGTATCTTTAAAGAAAATCGGATTAAAACTTAAACGGGTTAAAGTAGGTGATAAAAATATTTTGCAAGAGATACGAACCAATGGTCACTATTTTGGCGGAGAACCTTCAGGTCACTTTATTTTTAAAGATGATACTTTGATAGGCGATGGCATGTCTACTGCATTACGTGTTTTAACGATTATGTTGAAAGAAAATAAAAAACTTTCAGAATTAAAGAAAGGTCTAGACTTGCTGCAGGTTGTTGAAATTAATCAAAGAATTGATCGTGAAAAGTTTTTCCAAAATGAAGCCAAGATTTATAGAGATTTAAACTCCCTTTTAAAATCTAAAAACTTATTTTATGTAGTTCGTCCCTCAGGCACAGAGCCTTTATTGAGAGTAAACTTGCAATATCAGCCAAGAAATATAAAAGTATCAGATCTAAGAAAATTACAGAAAAATATAATAGATATTATTACAAATGCTTGTTAGCTCTTTTGATACTAAATATTCTCAGACAGCGACCAAATATGAATATTTAGATAATAACTTTACGAATTTAATAAGTAAGGATCGAAGATTTTCTCGCATTTTTACTTCTGTTATTGAAAATCAAAAATTAGATTTATCATCTGACATTGTTCTTCGTTCAGATATGACTGGCCAAGTTATAAATACAATTTTAACTCACGACTTCAAATCTGAACATTTTTTATACTATATGGGAGATGTATTTAAGCCGGATCTCGTTAATAAAAGTATCAAACAATATCGCCAACATGGTTTAGAGATTATTAATCGACCTAAGATGGAGTCATTTATTGAAGTAATGAAGATACTAGATAAACTTTTAAAAAAAATTCTGAAAAATAATTTTATTTATATTTTTACTGATCCTAAAATTAAAAGCAAATCTAACTTTGTTTTTAAGTCGACAACTCCTCGAAATAATAAAATCAAAAATTTTACCAATGCATTTTCTAAAACAGTGAGATCTCCTTATGAGTTAAATCTTGAAAAAAACTTTTTTTCAAAAGATTATCACCAAGATATTTTTTTTTATGTTTACTCCAATAAATCAAAAAAAATTTTAGCGCAGGGCGGAGGCTATCATTATAAAAAAAATAAAAAAAAAATTGATGGTTTTGGATTTTCTTGCAATGTTGATAATTTAGCGGAGATCATCTAATGAATAAGGCAGTTATTGGATTACAATGGGGTGATGAGGGAAAAGGTAAAATTGTAGATTTCTTATCTGAGAATTTTGACTTAGTTGCTCGTTATCAAGGGGGTAATAATGCTGGTCATACCGTGATAGTTGAAGATATTACTTACAAATTGAATTTAATTCCATCGGGCGTAATTAGAGGAAAAGTTTGTTTTCTTGGACAAGGTATAGTGCTTGATCCAGAACATTTCTTAAAAGAATATGAACAAATTTGTGAAAAAATATCTAATCCAAAAATATATTTGTCCTCAAATATACCTCTTATATTACCTTACCATAAACAATTAGATAAAATTAATGAGTCTATCTTATCTGGAGAGGACAAAATTGGTACTACCGCCAAAGGCATAGGTCCCGCCTACCAAGATAAAGTCGGAAGAAAAAGTATCAAATTATATGATTTAAAAAGCTTAGATAAAATTAGAGAAAAACTTGAAAATATCAAAAAGTTCTATGATCCCGTTTTGAATGCATATCAAGAAGAACTCATAAATATCGATAAATATATTTCTATTCTCGATAGTTTTTATACAAAAGTAGGCCCGCTAATCATTGATAATAGTTACATAAAGAAAAATTTTAATCAAAATAATATTCTATTTGAGGGCGCTCAAGGCGCCTTGTTGGATTTAGATCACGGTTCTTATCCTTTTGTGACTTCTTCAAATACGATTTCCTCCAACATTGTAATCGGGTCCGGTTTGCAAGTTGATTATCAGACAGTTGGAATTTTCAAAGCATATGCAACTAGAGTTGGTAATGGTCCGTTTCCCTCAGAACTTTTTGATGAAATTGGGGATTATATAGCTGAAACGGGCGTAGAGTTTGGAACAGTTACAAAAAGAAAAAGAAGATGTGGATGGTTAGATTTAGTATCTTTAAAATATAGCTGTCAAGTTAATCGAGTAAATGAACTTTGTATCACTAAAATAGATGTATTGAACAACTTAAAAGAAATTAAAATTTGCAAAAGCTATCAAGGGCATTCTTTTGAAGAAATAAATTTCAATGATAGTGAGTCTTTAAAATCACTTTCATTAAGCGAGAGTGACTTTGAAGTATTTGAGTCTTGGGGAGATATCAGTGAAGTTAAAAACTTTGACTCAATGCCTCAATCTTTAAAACTTTATATTCAATTCATAGAAGAGTACTTAGAAATACCAATTAAGATTATTTCTTTAGGTCCCGAAAGAAACCAAACTATTATTCGATAAAATTAGTTTTTTGGAAGTAATTTAGTTTCAGAAATTAATTTAATTTCCTCTTGTAGTTTTTTAATAGCTTTATTTTCAATTTGACGAACTCGTTCTCTACTAATTGAGTATTTTTGACTTAGATCTTCAAGAGTCTTGGGCTCTTCATCTAATCTTCTAGCAGTTAAGATTTCTAGTTCACGAGGTTCTAATTTTTTTACAGCTTGATTATATAGAGCTTTACGTTTGTCGAGCTCATCTCTTTCCTCAACTCTTGTGACGACATCTATATTATCATCTTCAACTTGGTCAATCCATTCGGAGTCATTTTCATCATTTAAAGGTGTATTTAATGAGAAGTCTTGATTGAAAACTCTACCTTCCATTTGTTTAACTTCGTCTTCAGTGACACCCAAGTCTTGAGAGATCGATTTTATTTGGTCATTTGTGAGATATCCCTCTTCATATTTTTTTAATTGGTTTCTAAGCCTACGAAGATTAAAAAATAATTTTTTTTGGGCAGCAGTTGTTCCAATTTTTACTAAAGACCAACTATGTAAAACATACTCCTGTATTGAAGCTCTGATCCACCAAATAGCATATGTTGCAAGCCTAAAACCTTTATCTGGATCAAATTTCCTTATAGCTTGAATTAGTCCTAAATTACCTTCTGAAATCAAATCAAAAAGAGGTAGGCCATATCCTCGATATCCCATTGCTATCTTTGCTACTAATCTTAAGTGACTTGTAACTAGTTTTTGGGCAGCTTTTGTGTTTCCATTTTTCAACCAATCTATAGCAAGTTTTTTTTCCTCTTCATCAGTAAGCATAGGGAACTGATTAATTTTTTTTAAATATGGATAAATATCATTTTCAGATGTAATTACAGGCAATAAATTTTTATTCTCAATGCTCATAGTAAGTTTTGCTCTAAATCTTTCATGTCATCAGGCATATCACAAGTTATTTTAACTTCTTTTAGACTTTTTGGATGAATAAAACTTAGTTTATGAGAGTGAAGCGCCTGTCTGGGGAAACTTGTGACAGTTTCTCTTACATTATTAGGTAAATTGGCTAATCGAAATTTTTGTTCTTTATTTAACTGATATTGCTTATCTCCAATTATTGGAAGTCCTAAACTAAGTAAATGAACTCTAATTTGATGTGTTCTACCAGTAATTATCTGACAATTTAATTTACTAATTGAACCATAAAATATTTTTTGATTTTCAACATAGGTTAATGCATTTTTACCTCCTGTTTCAGTAGTATCAAATTTTGTTCTTTGAAACTTTTGTCTAGAAATATTCTTATCAATCTGAATAAAATTTTGATCAAGAACACCATAGCTAAAAGCTAAATAATTTTTTTCTAATTCTCTATTTTTGAATTTATTTTGAAAAAGAATTTTAATTTCTTTATTTTTGGCAATGATAATTATTCCACTCGTATCAACGTCAAGTCTATGCACTATTCCTTCTTTTAAAACTTCATCATCTTTTATATTAAAATTCATCTTTAAACTTTCAGCTAAAGACGGAGAGCTGTCAGATAGGTTTTTCTTATGAGTAAGTAGGCCGGAGGGTTTATTTAATATTGCTATATCATTATCCTCATATAAAATTTCAATAATAAAATTTTGATATAGATAAGAATTATTCATTTATTGATGTTAAAAAAAAAATTTTTACTTAGCCTAATTATATTTCAAGGCGTTCTTATTATTATCGCAATTATAGCAATTATAATTGGAGTTTTCTATAAATACGATAATGAGAAAAACTTAAAAGATATATCTTTAACTGATTTTCACATTGACGAAATATCGCTTTTGGATGAGGAGCACTATCAATATAAAATTATTGAAGAAAATAAAATTATTTTTCAAATCATTGACATTGAAAATAATAAAATAAAAAGAGAAATCATTATTGAAAAATAGCATCAAACATATTGTTATAGCAGGCTCCTCTGGTGGTCACATTTTACCTGCAATAAAATATTTAAATGAACTTTCTTATCACTGTAGTACAGAGCAAATTATTTTCATTACGAATGAAGTAGGAGCAGATTACTTACATTTAATTGAATATGAAAAAAAGAATGTGATTCAAATAAACTCTCAAAATAAGACGGCATTTATCCTTAAGATTATTAAAGAAATTTGGAAAATTTTACTTTTTAATAAAAAAATAACTTTATTAGGATTTGGTGGGTTTATCACAGTTCCAATATTATTTTTTGCAAGAATTACAAATATTTTATTTTTTAAAGATCATCAAATAAATTTCCATGAGCAAAATTATGTTTATGGATTAGCTAATAGATTTAATTATTTCATTGCTCATCGTGTATTTACATCATTTCCTAATAATTATTTGAAATCAAAAGAGATTTTTGTAGGCAATTTTTTTACTAACTTAGAAAAAAAATATGAAAAATTAGATAACAAATTAATTAATATTTTATTAATTGGGGGCAGTGCAGGCTCTTTGGAACTCAATAAATTTCTATCTAATGAACTTTTAAAAATAGATAGAACATTGATAAACAATTTTAAATTTTACATTCAAGTTCCAAAAAAGTTTTTAGAAGAAGTTTCTAGAGAATATGAGAATTTAAAATTAGACATAGAATTTTTTACATTCAATGAAAATTTAAATTTTAAAGATTTTGATCTTATTATTTCGCGTTCGGGATCGGGATCATTGCATGAAATTCTTTATTTTAATAATAAAGTTTATTTTATTCCACATTTGCATTCACGTGATGGTCATCAAAGTTTAAATTTAAGATACTTTAAAGAAAATAGTTATTCTTTAAAAGATTTTGAAATACCTACATCCAAAAAAATCTCTAAAGAATATCTTAATTCCTTAATTAACCCTTTTTCTATGCAAAAAATTTTGTGTTATTTAACTAGATGAAACTATTAAATCTCATTAATAAAAAAGTCCATATTATTGGAATAAATGGAATAGGGATGAGCGCTTTAGCTATTTATTTAAAAAAAAATAATATAGATGTCAGTGGTAGTGATATAGCCAGCAACTCTAATACAAAAATTTTAGAAAAAAATGGAATACCAGTTCAGATAGGACACAAGCCTTCCAATGTTAGAGGTAAAGATATGATATTCTATTCTACAGCTATCAAAGATAATCCAGAAATTGATGCTGCAAAAAAGAGCAATATATCTTTTTATAATAGATCAAAACTTTTACAGTTAATTTGCAACGATAAGTTTACAATCGTTGTAACTGGCTCTCATGGAAAAACTACTACTACTTCTATGTTAGGCCATCTTTTAGTTTGCTCAGGATTAAGTCCTACAATTATAACCGGAGGAATTATGAATAATTTTGGGCAAAATATATATTTAACTGACAGTAATTATGTAGTCGTCGAAGCTGATGAAAGTGATGGAACTGTCTTTAAGCTTAATCCCAAGATTTTAATTTATCTCAATGTCGATAAAGAACACTTGGATTATTATAAAAGCTATACGAAATTAAAGTCTAAAATAAAAACTTATATAAAAAAGGTTTCCAAGAATTCTTTAGTAATATTAAATAATGATGATATTTTTCTTCAAAAATTATCTAATATCTCAAAAAATATAATTACATACGGAAAATCAACCAAATCAAATTATTATTATAAAATAGATAAATTAACCGAAAAAGATTCTAAGTTTAATTTTTTTCAACAGAATGAAAAAATTGCAAAAATAAAATCACCACTTCTTGGTGAGCATAATGTACAAAATTTATGTGCTATCTTGGCTGTAATTAAACATTTGAATATTCAAATTTCTAATAAGGATGTTATGAATTTCAAAGGTATTCAAAGAAGAATGAATACTTTAGGAAAAATTAAAAATTCAATTTTAGTTGATGATTATGCTCATCATCCAACAGAAATACAAAAATTAATTGAGGTTTGTAAACTATATAAAAATAAAGACTTCTTCTTAATTATAGAACCTCACCGTTTTTCTAGATTAAATGATTTATATTCTGACTATATAAAAATTCTTAAAAATATTAAAAATTTGATAATTCTTAAAACCTATTCTGCTGGAGAAAGCTTTGAGAAAAATATGAAAGACTCAAAAAATTTAGTTAATGACCTTAATGTGTTGAGTAACAATAAAGTAAGTTATATTGATACTTATGATGAGTTATTTACATTATTAGACACTTTGGTTAATGCAAAGAATAGTAAGATAATAGTTGCTGCTGGAGCTGGAAGTATTTCTGCACAAATGAGATTTTTTTATGAGTCAAGAAAATATTAGTATTATTAAAAATTATGACTCCTCAAAGATATCTTGGCTTAAGTCGGGTGGCCCAATTTCGCAATTTATAAAAATTAAAAATTTAGATGATTTAAAGATAAATACACAAATAACATCTAATCAAAATGTTATTTCCATAGGGAATTTCTCTAATCTTTTAATAAAGGACAAGGGCTTTGATGGTATTGCTATTAAACTTGGAGGTGATTTTGCAAAAATTAAAATTGAAAATGACATTATACTAGTTGGTTCTGCCGTTTTAGATAATTATTTTTCAAAATATTGCTATCAAAACTCTATACAAGGTTACGAATTTTTATTTACAATTCCTGGAACAGTCGGGGGAAATATTTATATGAATGCAGGTTGTTATGGAAAAGAAATCAAAGACTATTTAATTAGTGTCATTTTTTACGATATGAAAAGCAAAGAAGTAAAAGAGGAAAAAATTGAGAATTTAAACTTTACTTATAGAAGAGGTTTCCAAAAAAAAGATACTATTATTCTTTATGGTAAATTTAAAAAAATATCTGGTGATAAAACTAAAATAAAAAAACAAATGGAATTATATGAACAAAATAGAAATGATACACAGCCACAACGGGTTAATTGCTGTGGTAGTATTTTTAAGAATCCACCTAACCATAATGCTTGGAAGCTAATAAAAACAAGTTTAGATGAAAGTTTTTACGAAGGACCTGTAAGATTATCAAAAAAACACTCAAATTTTTTTGAGAATGATCCCAACATAAGTGCAGATAAAGTTATAAAATTTATTGAAACAATCAAATCAAAGGTCAATCAAAAATATCAAATCATACTTGATCAAGAACTCATAATTGTATGAGCTTCAAAGAATTAAAAAAAATTAAAATAGCAATAGTTGCCGGAGGGTGGTCGAGCGAAAGATCAGTTTCAATAAATTCAGGTAAAAATGTATTTAATACTTTAAAAAAAAATGGCTATAAAGTTACATTTTTTGATTTGAAGAAATATAATTTACATGAATTATTTAAGTCCAAACCTGATTTAATATTTAATGCACTGCACGGTGAGTTTGGTGAAGATGGCGGTATCTCTTGTCTTGCAAAAAAATATAATACAACCATTACTCACTCAGCGGATATTTCATCAGCCCTATGTTTCAATAAAAGACTACTTAAAAATTTTTTAAAAAATGAATTAAATTTACTCTCACCAAGAGAACTCCATGAAATTAAAAAAATTAAATTCCCATTAATAGCAAAACCGAATGCAGATGGTTCATCTAAGGGTGTTAAAATTATCAATAACCATAAAGAGCTAAAAAAATTAAAGATTGATCAAAATACTTTGATTGAAGAAAAAATAGATGGAAGAGAACTAACTGTTACGGTAATAGAAGACAAAAAGAAGATTAAAGCTTTAGGAGTGACAGAAATTACTTTTAAAAGTGCTCACTATGATTTTAAAGCTAAATACACATATGGAAAAAGTAAACACTATCTTCCAGCAAGGTTATCTAAAAAAAATTATGAGTATTTATTAAATTTATCTGAGATAATTTTTAAGAAATGTAATTGTCGTTCAATAGCAAGATTAGATTTTATTTTAGACTCAAAAAGCAATTGTTTTTATTTTCTAGAGCTTAATACTCATCCGGGATTAACTTCGATTTCACTCGCTCCAGAACAGGCTCAATATAATGGAATAAACTACTTATCACTTATTGAAAAAATAATTTCTTCATCATGATTAAACGAAAATATTATTATAATTTTTTTAGTTTTATTTCTTTTTTTTTATTATTTTTTTTTTCATTTCTAGTTTATAAATATTTTCTCAAATCAGAACCTTCTATTGTTAATTTTTATAATAATGAACTCAGTTCAGAGTTTGAAATGGACATAGCAAATAACTTAGAAAATCTCGAGAGTTTTTTTGAAAATTATACTTTTATTGAAAAATATTTAATTAATAGAAAAAATTCAGAAATTGATATTAACATACAAATTAAAGAGCCATTTGCAAAAAATCAAATTAATCAAGAAATTATATTTACCGATAACTCCATAGGGTCATTTAGTTTTTTCAAAGAAAAATATATTAATTCAATTGATCTCATTGATATTTCTAATAATCCTATTCAAATAAATAATTACCTTCGAAAATCATTGGCAGAAATAAATAATTTGTTTGAGATTAGTCAAATCGAATATGTAGATGGAAGAAGATATAATTTATATCTCGCTAAAGGGCCAATAATTATGTTACCTAAAAAAATTAATGAAGATTTGTTAATATTTATTAAACAAAATTATGAGATTCTTAAAAATAATACTAACTTTCAGGAGTATTTAGATTTAAGAAATTTCCATGAGAAAACGATAAGAGCTAAATAAATTGGAGCATTTCAATACAATCATAGAAATTGGATCTTTTTCTATTAAGACTATCATATACTCTGAAATTGATGGTAAGCCTAAAATAGAGGGGATTGGTAAATCAAACACCCAAGGGTATGACGGTAATAATGTCCTTGGATTTGACGAATTTGTCGACAGTATTCATAAATCTATAGTTCAGGCTGAAAAACAATCCAATTTTATTATTAAGAGCAGCTATATTCTTTTATCCAACAAAAGTATAAAAATTAAAAAAATTAAAAATAGTTTAAATTTAGAAAATTCAATTATTGAAAATAATGATTTAAGAAAATTATCTAAATTTAATTTAGATAAAAATACTGAATACAATCAAAACTTATATACCTCTCATTACCAAATCGATGATGATTTAATTACTGATAATCCAATTGGATTAATTTGTAATAAGTTGTCTATGATTTCCCTTGTTTCTTTAATTGATCAAAAACAAATAAATATTTTAATGAATATTTTTCAAAAACTTCAAATTAAAGTTATTAACTTTTTAGATACAACGACATCGTATTTTTTTTATATGAAAAATAAAAAAATTACAAAAAATAATGTAGCTTTAATTGATTTTGGTTTTAATCACATAAATATTATTATGGTAAAGAATAAACAAGTTTCATTTATTAAAACAATTCCAATAGGATGTAAATTAATATCTGATGATTTAGTAAAAATGCTTAATATAAGTTTTGATTTTGCTGAAAAATTAAAAATTTCAACGATTGATTTATTTGATGAAAGGAATCCTACCATAGAAATTCCTGTTTGGGAGGAGTTCGGAAATAATATTAAAAATAAAATTGAACATGACTACATAAAAAAAATAGTTACATCACGTCTTGATGAAATTTTTAATTTAATTTTTAAAATTTTACCTGAAGATAAAAACTTTTATTCTTATTTATTCACAGGCGGTGGGGCCAAAATTAAAAACTTCCAAACTTATTTTCGAAGTAAATTTGGTCAAGATATCCAATTATTAGAACCACCTAGCTCTTCTGGAATACCTCGAGTTTTAAATGACTCAAGCTTTATGTCAGTTTATTGTGCATACTGGTTACAATCGCATAAAACTTTAGAAAAGGAGGACTTTTTAAAAAAAATTGATTCTTTTTCAAACAAAATATGGTACAAAAGATTCGTAGACCTACTATAAGTAGATATTTGCGGGGATAAAATGACACTAGATATAGAACCAGTACTAGATCAAAAGAACTTAAAACCATCTTTAACTGTTATGGGCGTTGGCGGTGCAGGAAGCAATGCTGTCAATAATATGATTCAATCAAATCTAAATAATGTTGAGTTTATTGTGGCTAATACAGATGCACAAGCTTTAGAAAACTCACTTTGCTATAACCGTATTCAACTTGGCCTTGAGAAAACTAAAGGCTTAGGTGCTGGTGCTGATCCTTCAGTTGGTAAAGAGGCTGCGGAAGAAAGTATAGATTTAATCTCTGAAGAATTAAGAAATACAAATATGCTATTTATTACGGCGGGCCTTGGCGGAGGTACTGGTACCGGTGCTCTTCCAGTAATAGCTAGTATTGCAAAAAAACTTGGTATCGTAACAGTAGCTATAGTATCAACTCCGTTTAATTTTGAGGGAACTAAAAGAATGAACTTAGCCCTTCAAGGTCTTGAAGAAGTAAAAA
>JBJKYU010000001.1:0-19761 GCA_045560885.1 Alphaproteobacteria bacterium | reverse complement strand
TTATTTAGTTGTTAATGCGGATGAGTCTGAACCCGGTACCTGTAAAGACAGAGAGATTATCAGAAATGACCCTCATACTTTGATTGAAGGATGTTTAATAGCCTCTTACGCTATCCAAGCCACTAAGTGCTACATCTACATTAGAGGTGAGTATCATCACGAATATGTCCAATTAGAAAAAGCAATTGCTGAAGCTTATGACAATAATCTTATCGGCAAAAATGCTTGTGGAAGTGGTTATGATTTTGATCTTTATGTTCATCGTGGTGCGGGTGCTTATATTTGTGGAGAGGAAACTGCTTTATTAGAGAGTTTAGAGGGAAAAAAGGGTCAGCCAAGATTGAAACCTCCTTTTCCTGCAGGTGCTGGACTTTACGGGATGCCAACAACCATTAATAATGTCGAGTCTATTGCTGTAGTTCCAACTATTTTAAGAAGAGGTTCTGAATGGTTTAAATCAATAGGAGCCGAAAATAACACAGGTACAAAAGTATATTGCATCTCAGGTAATGTGAATAATCCTTGCACCGTCGAGGAAGAAATGGGTATTCCTCTTAAAGAGTTAATTGAAAAGCATGCTGGTGGAGTTGATGGAGGATGGAATAATTTAAAAGCAATTATTCCTGGTGGCTCAAGTACACCAATGCTTTCCAAAGATGTTTGTGAATCAGTTTTAATGAATTTCGATGACCTAAGGGCTAATGGTTCTGGTTTAGGCACTGCCGGAGTGATTGTGGTAAATAAAAATCACGACATCACGCAGGTTATAGAGAGATTTGCTCATTTTTACAAACATGAAAGCTGTGGTCAGTGTACTCCTTGTCGAGAGGGTACGGGATGGATGTTTAGGATGATGCAAAAACTTGTAAGAGGGGAGATATCACCTGAGCAACTCGAGTTATTGGAAAATGTTACAAAACAAATTGAAGGCCACACCATCTGCGCCTTAGGTGACGCCGCGGCTTGGCCGATCCAGGGATTGATTAAAAATTTCAAACCAGAGTTATTAAAAAAATATAATCAAAAAAGAAAAGCATCATGAGTGAAGATTCATTAATTAATATCAAAATTAACAATAAAGAAATTCAAGTTGATAAAAACTTAACAGTGATGCAAGCTTGTGAAATAGCGGGTGAAGAAATTCCAAGATTTTGTTATCACGATAAATTATCAATTGCTGGTAATTGTAGAATGTGTCTAGTGGAAATTGAAAAAGCACCCAAACTAGCTTCTTCCTGCACGATGCCTTTAATGGATGGTATGTCCATTATCACTAATTCAGAGAAAGTTAAGGCTGGACGCAAAGGTGTTATGGAGTTTCTTTTGATTAACCATCCACTGGATTGTCCAATTTGTGATCAAGGTGGCGAATGTGATCTTCAAGATCAAGCAATGTATTACGGTTTTGATAAATCTCGTTACCAAGAAAATAAAAGAGCAGTTGATAATAAAAATATGGGACCTCTCGTAAATACCATAATGACAAGATGTATTCATTGTACACGTTGTGTCCGTTTCGCGACAGAGGTTGCGGGTGTCCCTGAACTGGGGATGTTGGGTAGAGGTGAGAATGCCGAAATCACTACTTACTTAGAACAGTCAATTACATCTGAGTTGTCAGGAAATGTTATTGATTTATGCCCCGTAGGTGCCCTCACTAGTAAGCCTTATCAATTCAAAGCTCGACCCTGGGAATTAAAAAGAACAGACTCTATTGATATTTTTGATGCTGTTGGCTCCAAT
Organism: Alphaproteobacteria bacterium; assembly: GCA_045560885.1. GTDB lineage: Bacteria > Pseudomonadota > Alphaproteobacteria > HIMB59 > HIMB59 > HIMB59. The sequence goes on along the minus strand of JBJKYU010000001.1, from coordinate 18,018 downwards.
ATTAGAATTGATAGTCGTGCTCAAGAAATCCTTCGAGTTACCCCAAGAGCGAATGATTTAATTAATGAAGAATGGATAACTGATAAAGTTCGTTTTAACTATGATGGTTACTACCAACAAAGAATAGATCAGCCCTACATTAGAAAGAACGGCACTTTAGAACCAGTAACTTGGTCAGATGCTATTAAATCTCTTAAGCAAAAACTAAAACAATCAAAACCTTTATCGTTAATTGGTGATCAAGTGGATATCGAAACAGGATATGCCATTAAGAAGTTTATGAAGAACTTTGGTGATAATAATGTGGAATGCAGAACTGACAATCAAGCAATTATTCAAAATAATGTTGAAAGCATTCGTTTTAATACACCCTTAACAGAAATAGAAAATGCTGATTTAATCATAATTGGGGGAACGAACCCAAGAATAGAAGCCCCTATCATCAATCATAAAATTTTTAAGGCATATAATAACTTTGCTGAAATATTTAATATTGGTGAACATCTTGAATTAAACTATCCAACCCATCAACTAGGCGAAGATTTATCTAATTTAAATTCAGAGGATTTAAAAAAAGCATTAAAAAAATCAAAAAATCCTTTAATGATTATCGGTTCTGGTTTTCTTTCAAATATTCAAGATGTCAAAACACTAAAAGCATTATTTGAATTCTCTTATAAGAATAAAATTATCACAGAGGAAAAAAACAATTTAAATTTCTTAACACCTCATGCATCAAGAATTGGCAATCTTCTTTTAGGAAACACAACAAATAATGATTGTCAGCCTCTCAGTTCAATTAACAAAAAAGATTTTGATATTGTTCTTTCTTTTGGTTCTGAAGTTATAGCAAACACAGATTTTGAAAATTTGTTTAAGATTTATTTCGGTCATCATGGTGACGAAGGTGCTTTGAAAGCGGATATTGTATTACCAACTCCTCTTTATACTGAAAAATATGGGACCTTTGTCAATATTGAAGGCCGACCGCAAGAGGCTAAAAAATGCCATAATCCAATTGGACAAGCAAAAGAAGAATGGGCCATTTTAAAGGAATTATCGAACCAACTATCTTTGCCTTATGAAATCGAAAGTTTTGAGGATTTAAGAGAGGAGTTATCTAAAAATTTTCCTGAACTATTGTTTTGGAATAATGTTATTTCTGTTCAAAAATCTCATGCCTCATCTGATGATAATCAAGTTGAAAGCTGTAAACCCACTTACCCAATAAGTAACTTTTATATGGCTGATGTGATCTCTAAAAATTCCATCACCATGGCCAAATGTGTTGAAGAAATTCTCTCCAAACCCTTATTGGAGAAATCAGCGTAACCATGGATACAATGACAATGGAAATTTTTATTGGAGTTTTAAAAATATTTAGCTTCGTAGTTCCGGTTCTTGTCTCTGTTGCTTTGCTTGTTTACTTAGAAAGAAAAGTGTTGGGTGCAGTTCAGCTTCGAAAAGGTCCAAACGTTGTGGGTCCATTTGGAATTCTTCAAAGTTTTGCTGATGTCATAAAATTAATTACAAAAGAAAACTTACTTCCTTCAAGTTCCAATAAGTTTTTATTTATTTTTGCTCCTATGTTGACCTTGATTTTAAGTTTAATCGCTTGGGCTGTTATCCCTGTGAGTTCTACTTATGTTATAGCCAACATTAATATTGGAATATTATACCTCTTCGCCGTTTCTTCTTTTGGTGTTTATGGTGTGATTATTGCAGGGTGGGCGAGTAATTCTAAATACCCCTTTTTAGGAGCTCTTCGATCAGCTGCCCAAATGATTTCTTACGAAGTTTCAATTGGATTTGTAATTATCACAGTTTTAATTTGTGTAGGTTCGCTAAATCTAATTGATATTGTGGAAAGTCAAAAAAATCTTTGGTTTGCCATTCCATTGTTGCCGATGTTTGTGGTGTTTATCATTTCTGCTTTAGCGGAAACAAATAGACTTCCATTTGACTTACCTGAAGATGAAGCCACCCTTGTTGCAGGTTTCTTTACTGAGTATTCCTCGATTTCTTTTGGTCTCTTTTTCTTAGCGGAGTATGCCAACATGATTTTGATGAGCTCCCTTACGGTTATTCTGTTTTTAGGTGGTTGGTACCCGCCATTAGATATTTTTCCTTTAAATGCTATTCCTGGCATCTTTTGGTTCGCTTTAAAGGTTTTTTTGATTTTGTTTGTTTTTCTATGGGTTAGAGCAACCTTCCCACGTTATCGATATGATCAACTCATGCGTCTCGGTTGGAAGATATTTTTACCTCTAACTTTAGTGTGGGTTGTTATTACCTCTTCATTTTTATTTTATTTTGGATTATTGCCTAGCTGATGTCTTTTATCACTAAATATATCAAATCATTTACCTTATTTGAGTTAATGAAAGGTATGGCATTAACTCTTAGATATTTTTTCAAACCGAAAGTGACTATCAACTATCCCAATCAAAAAGGTCCATTGAGTCCAAGATTTAGAGGTGAACATGCACTTCGAAGATATCCAAACGGAGAAGAGAGATGTATTGCATGTAAGCTTTGTGAAGCCGTTTGTCCCGCGCAAGCAATTACTATTGAAGCTGAACCTAAGCCAGATGGTAGTCGAAGAACAACTCGATATGACATTGACATGACAAAATGTATTTATTGCGGACTATGTCAGGAAGCTTGTCCGGTTGATGCAATTGTAGAAGGACCAAACTTTGAATATGCAACTGAAACAAGAGAAGAACTTTTATACGATAAAGAAAAGTTATTACGTAATGGAGATATATGGGAAAAGCAAATAAGTGAAAATATTCGCAAGGACAGTAAGTTTAGATAATGTTTCTTTTAGGGACTTTTTATTTTTTTGCATCGTTTTTAATTGTGACGTGTATTTCTGTCATTTTTTCAAAAAATCCTGTTAATTCTGTTTTATTTTTGGTTTTAGCTTTTTTAAACTCTACTTTTTTATTTATTTTAATTGGCGCAGAATTTGTAGGGATTATTTTAGCGATCGTCTATATTGGTGCAGTCGCAATTCTTTTTTTATTTGTGGTGATGATGTTGGATATTCAAATGACAACCCTAATGTTCAATATCAAAAGATATATTCCTTTAGCCTTATTGTTTGCGGGCGTTATTTTAGCTGAAATCATTTATTTGACTGTCTTTAAAAGTTCAAAGTCAAATTTAAGCGAAATTGTTCGATCTTCTAATAATACAGAAGAAATTGGTAACGTTTTATATACCAAGTACTTCATTGATTTTCAATTAAGCGGTGTTGTTCTGCTCTTAGCCATGATTGGGGCTATTGTTTTGACCCATGTTTACCGACCAACTATTAAAAGACAAAATATTGATAAACAAAACACAACATACTCTAAAGATCGAATTCAATTAGTTGAGACTAAGTCAGGTGAGGGCGTAAATTATAATGAGTAGTCTTACTTATAATCACTTTTTTATTTTATCATTGATTGTTTTTATCATTGGCTGTTTTGGACTTTTTCTAAACAGAAGAAATATGATTTTAATTTTAATGTGCATTGAGATTATTTTGTTGGCCGCCAATATTAATTTTGTTTCTGCTTCTGTTTTTCTCAATGATATCAATGGTCAAGTATTTTCGATCTTTATTCTGACAATTGCAGCTGCGGAAGCCGCTATAGGACTTGCAATTTTAGTGATTTATTTCAGAAACAAGGGAGAGATTGATGTTACGAAAATCAATCAGTTAAGAGATTAATGCTTAGCTATAAACTACTTTTTTTCTTACCCCTGTTATCAACGATAATAACGTATCCTTCTGGTATATTCTTTGGCGATAGATTTGCTCAAGTTATTTCATCTGGTTTAATTTCTTTATCAGCAATTTTAAGCTGGTATTTTTTTATTAACTTTTATAGTTCTGGTTCAGCTGAAGTTATTATTCCCGTCTTAGATTGGTTATTGATTTCAGGTCAATTTTTTAACTGGGGGATTGCAGTCAATTCATTGACTTTGATTATGTTAACACTAGTTCTTACAGTCTCGGCTCTTGTTCATATTTATTCTATTGAGTATATGGCTCACGATAAGTCTAAAACTCGTTTTATGACTTATTTAAGCTTGTTTACTTTTTGTATGGTCGCTTTAGTTGTTAGTGACAATCTTATTCAGTTGTTCTTTGGCTGGGAGGGAGTAGGTTTAGCCTCTTATCTATTAATTGGTTTTTGGCACCATAAAAAATCAGCAAACCTAGCTGCAATGAAAGCATTTTTAGTTAATAGAGTAGCAGATTTTGGTTTTTTAATTGGTATAGCTACCCTTTACATCTTCTTAGATACTTTATCGATCAATGAAATAGTTCAAAATCGAGAGTATCTACCTTTATTTCAAATTAGTTTCTTTGGCTTTAGCATAGATACTCTCACTTTTGCATGTTTCTTCTTATTTATTGGGGCAATGGGTAAGTCTGCTCAATTTGGTTTTCATACATGGCTCCCAGATGCTATGGAAGGTCCAACTCCAGTTTCGGCCTTAATTCATGCGGCAACTATGGTGACGGCAGGCGTGTTTCTTACTGTAAGATTTTCTGAGTTAATGGTGATGTCTGATTTTGTCATGACATTTATTCTAATCATTGGATTGCTCACTGCTTTTTTTGCTGCATCGGTTGGTTTTTTTCAAAAAGATATTAAAAAAGTTATTGCTTATTCTACATGTAGCCAACTAGGTTTTATGTTTGTCGCTTGTGGTCTAGGCGCGTTTAACATAGCGATTTTCCATTTGATAACTCATGGATATTTCAAGGCTTTATTATTTTTATCTTCTGGTTCTGTTATTCATGGAGTCCATGATGAACAAGATATGGACAAGATGGGTAATTTATTTTCTAAGATGAAAATTACTGCAATTATGATGTGGATTGGAACCTTAGCAATAATCGGTTTTCCTTATTCTTCTGGCTATTTTTCTAAAGACTTAATTTTGAGCTCATCTTTTAATTTAGATCAACTAGGTTCACTTGTTTATATCATCCTTGCCATCGTATCAGCGATGACAGCTTTTTATTCCTTTAGATTAATATTTAAAGTTTTCCATGGCGATTACAAAGGAGATTACGATTATAATAAAGTTCATGAGTCTGGTGTTGTAATGCTAACACCTCTTCTATTATTATCTATTGGCGCAATTTTTGCTGGATACTTTTTTAATAATCTCTTAGCTGGATATGGCTCCAAGGAGTTTTGGAATGGAATAATTTATTTAGCTAGTGAAAAACACTCATACTCTTCTATCTTTACCATCTTATCAAAGTCTCTTGTGGCAATCGGTGTTGCTTTAGCTGTTTACTATTATGGCTTTAATTTGCAAAAGCTAGAAATGCTTAAATCTCAATTTAAATCAATATATCAATTCGTCCTCAATAAATGGTACTTTGATGAGCTCTATAATAAGATATTTGTTAATCCAATCTATGATTTAGGTAAATTTTTATGGAATAAAATAGATCAAGGATTTATTGATCGTTTTTTACCAAATGGCAGCGCTTCTGTGGTATCTAGTATCGCTAAAGCTTGTAAAAGGTTTCAATCAGGTTTTATTTTTGATTACACCTTTATTATCATCACAGGTTTTACATTATTTATAACAATTATTTTTTATATTTCAGTTTCATAAAATGAGCTTTCCAATTTTATCATTGCTTATTTTAACTCCTTTAATTGGAGCTCTTACACTCTCGCTATCAAATAGTGCACAGTTAAAAAATAAAACAATATTTTCTTCAGGTCTTTGGATTGCGACAGGTGAATTTCTTTTAAGTTTATTACTTCCAATTTTTTATGACAAATCTCAAAATGGATATCAATTTACGGAGTTCCATACTTGGTTTGATAAATTCGATATCAATTATTATTTAGGGGTAGATGGTGTTTCGATACCCCTTATTCTCTTGACTACTTTTTTAGTTCCCATTTGTCTTCTTTGTTCTTGGAATTCAATTCAAAATCGAGTTAAAGAATTTGTTATTTATTTTCTTTTATTAGAGAGTTTTATTATTGGTGTCTTTGTAAGTGTCGACTTAGTAATTTTTTATGTATTTTTTGAAGCTGTTTTAATACCAATGTTTTTGATTATTGGTATATGGGGTGGAGAAAATAGGCTCTACGCAGCCTTCAAGTTTTTTTTATACACATTAGCTGGTTCAGTTTTAATGCTACTTGCTATTATTTATATTATTTCAATTACCAACACAGGAAATATTGAAATCATTTCTAAATTTGTTTTTGCTGAAAATATTCAACTAATTCTCTTTTTATGTTTCTTCGCGTCTTTTGCAGTAAAGGTCCCGATGTTTCCATTTCATACTTGGCTACCGGATGCCCACGTTCAAGCGCCCACGAGTGGATCAGTAATTCTTGCAGGAGTTCTATTGAAGTTAGGAGCATATGGTTTTATGAGGCTATCTGTCCCTTTTTTCGAGTTTGCATCTTACTATTTTCAACCTCTAATTTTTAGCTTGAGTTGTATCGCTATAGTTTACACTTCGATTGTTGCACTTCGCCAAACGGATATGAAAAAAATGATTGCCTATTCCTCTGTAGCGCATATGGGCTTTGTTACAATTGGAATATTTACCTTAACTCAAGACGGCATGAATGGAGCTTACTTCCAAATGATTAGCCATGGAATAGTCTCTGCTGCTTTATTTTTAATTGTTGGAGTCGTCTACGAAAGACATCATACCCGAATGATTGCCGATTACAGTGGAGTAACAAATATTATGCCAAGATATTCTTTTTTCTTTATGGTATTTATGCTTTCCTCCGTTGGCTTACCTGGGACAAGCGGATTTGTAGGAGAGTTTCTCGTAATCATGTCCACTATCAGTGTGAATGTATATTTAACAATCTTTACTGCTGTAGGCGTCATTTTAGGAGCTTCCTATATGTTGCTTTTATACAAAAACGTAAATTTTGGAGATGTAAAAGCAGATATCAAAAAACTTACAGACTTAACAAATATTGAAATTTTTTATTTTACTTGTTTGGCCTTTTTAACAATTTTACTAGGTGTTTATCCAAAACTTCTTTTTGACATGATTGATGCCAGTATATCCATAGGAATATTATAATGATTGATTTTTACTCATTCGCGCCTGAAATTTTTATATTAGCTTTAATTTTAATTTCCATAACCTTTGGTATTTTGAACAAGGGAGCAACTATTACAATTAATACTTCAGGATTTAGCTTATTAACTATTTTTTTGATATTTAAAGGACATAGCCTCTATCAAAACTCTTTGTATTCATTAAATACAATAAACTTAATTTTACTCTCAAAAATTATTTTATCTATTGGCTCAATAGTTTTCATTTTGCTTTCTCGTAGACCTCTTAAAAATGAAAATTTATTTCGCTATGAATATATACTCTTTATTCTTTTTGCTATTCTTGGCTCTTTCGTACTTATCTCAAGCAATAATTTTTTAACAGCCTTTATCGGTTTAGAACTTCAATCCTTGTCTCTTTACCTAATGGCGGCATTTAACACTAAAAATCTAAATTCTAATGAGGCGGGCATTAAATATTTCTCTTTAGGTGCCCTTTCTTCAGGATTTTTATTATTTGGTATCTCGATGATTTACTTTGATACAGCTTCATTCTCTTTTCAAAATTTAGAAAATTTTTCTACTATCAGTGAAGTAGGTTTGGCTTTAGTTTTAATCGCGCTCTTTTTTAAAGTTTCGGCGGCTCCTTTTCACATTTGGACCCCAGATGTCTATGAAGGATCTCCAACAATATCAACCTTGTTCTTTGCTACTTTACCTAAGTTCGCTTCTTTAATTTTCTTATTCAGAATTTATCACGAGTTGAACATCCCCAAAATAGACTCCCTTCATTATATTTTTCAAATAGTATGTGCAATTTCTTTACTTGTAGGGGTTTATGGCGCTATTACTCAAAAGATTATCAAAAGACTTTTAGCTTTTAGTTCTATTAATCATATTGGTTTTATGCTCTTAGCAATTATGAGTTATCAATATATGTCTGAAGGAACAATTTTCTTTTATTTGATTATTTACCTTATCACAACGTTTGGTGTATTCTCTGTTATCTTAAATTTACGAACTTCTGAGGGAGAAATTACTCTCTTAACTGGACTAAATGGACTAAAAGCATCATCAAGATCAAAGGCAATCTCGATGTTAGTATTCTTATTTTCTTTAGCGGGGATCCCACCTTTTGCTGGTTTTTTTGCTAAGTTTTTTATTTTATCAGCTTCGATTAACGAGGGTTTCTATATCTTATCTGTCATAGCTGTAATCAGTTCCGTTATTGCTGCATTTTATTATTTATCAGTAATTAAGAATATGTTTTTCAATGAGTCAGATACAGAACTATTATTAGATAATAATAGGCTTAGTTCTTTTATATTTATCTCCTCAGCCATAATTGTTACCTTATTTTTCTTTTATCCAGATCCATTAATTAATCTTGTTGACTCTTTATTTAAGTAAATTTGTTTAAAGTATTATTCGACTCAACCAACACGACTTTTAATAAAATTTTTGATAATCAGAATAATTTTTCTTTAGTTGAAAAACATAATATTGTAGTTCAATCTTACGAACAAACCGCAGGTGTGGGAAGAGGGACTAAAAAATGGAAAAGCCCTAAAGGTAATATCTATCTCACTATTAACCAAAATAAAAATACAGATGAAATTTTAAAAAATAGTTTTTACGTTTGTTATTTGATTCATAGGTTTTTTTCTAAAAATTATGGCATCAAATTTCAATATAAATGGCCCAATGATTTGTATTATCAGGATAAGAAAATATGTGGTGTAGTTTCAACTTCTAAAATAATTGGAAATAAAAGTTATATTCAAACGGGTATCGGTTTTAATCTTAATAGCCAGCCCATAAAAACATCAATCTCTCTTTCAAAAATTTTAAATCAAAGTTTCCCTATTCTTGAGGTATCTTCAAAACTCCTGAAGTTTATAGATACCCATTTAAACTCCTATATATCTAGTACCTATTTGGTAAAATATTTAAATAGTCACCTTTTAAAAAAATTTAGAGTTAATCATCCTTCTTTTAATAAAAAAAATACTGAAATTATAGATGTTCTAGATGATCTTTCCTTACGTATAAAATTACATAATCGTTATGAAAATATTTTTTTTGGTGAATTGATATGAATTTAGCTATCGATATTGGAAATACTTCTATTAAAAAAGTCTCCTTTTTAGAGAATTCTATTGGTTCTACTCGTAAAATTAAATATTCCAAAGAGAAATTAAGTAAAATAAAAGCATTTTTTTCAAAAGATTTACAAAAGTATAAAAATATATCCATATGTTCGGTCGTTCCAGAAGTTGACAAATATATAAAGAAAACTTTTTCAAATAAAAAAAATTTTTATTTTATTCAAAAAAGACTTTTAAAATCATTTGTTCATTCTTCAGTAAATTTACAACAACTCGGTATAGATAGGATAATTAATGTTCTTTCAGTTAATCATCTTTTCCCCAATAAAGCGGATTTTGTTATTATTGATTTGGGGACTGCCACAACGCTAGATATCGTAAAAAAAAATAAATATTTTGGTGGTGTTATTCTTCCAGGTTTGACTACGTCCTATGCAAATTTAGTAGATCAAGCATCAGGAATTAAAAAAATAAAATTAGAAAATTCAGATAAAGTTTTTGGTAAAAATACAAAAGATGCACTTTTATCCGGTTTTAATACTGGCTATAAGACCATGATTGATGGATATGTCAAAATAATCAAAAGAAAATTTAATACAAATTTTAAAGTGATTTTTACAGGTGGATATGCTAGCAATGTGTTTGATAATCAAAAACAATATTTGTATAAAGAAGACTTAACTCTCTTAGGCATTTCTCTTTATCACCAAATGATTAAAAAATGAGTAACTTAGATATATTAAATTCTAAAAACCAATCTTTTTTCTTGCCCATTGGTGGCATAGGAGAAATAGGGGGTAATAATTATTTATACTCATTTAAAGGAGAGCAAATAATTGTCGATGCCGGAATTTCTTTTGCTGATGATAGTTTGCCTGGTGTTGATATCACTATTCCTGATCCTTACATCTTCTTAAATCCTTCTATTAAACCGAAAGCGATGATATTGACCCACGCACATGAAGACCACGTCGGTGGTCTTGAATACTATTTTGATATGATCGATTTTCCAATTTATTGTAATCAGTTTACTTACGCCTATATTAAACATAAATTTAAAAGAATTCCTGATTTTGAAAAAAAATTTCATATCATCAAAAGTTATCAAGAAATTTCTTTTAAAAATTTTTCTTTTCAATTAATTCCTACAACTCATTCAATACCAGATCCAACTGGGATATTTTTTAAAACTAATGATGGAAATATCTACCATACTGGAGATTGGAAAATTGACAAAAATCCAGTAACTGGCGATCCCTTTGATTATGATAACTTTAAAATTCTTAAAGATGAAAATATTGACCTATTAATTGGTGATTCAACTAATGCTGGCGTAAAGGAAATTTCTAGATCAGAGTCAGAACTAGACCCTTCCTTTGATCGATTATTTGAAAAATTAAATGGAAGGATAATTGTTACCTGCTTCTCATCAAATATCGCGAGATTAAAAACCGTTATTACAAATGCATTAAAACACAAAAAAAAGATATTTGTCGTAGGTCGAAGTATAAAGAGAGCTATAACAACAGCCATTGAAGAGAAGTTGATTGATAATTTTGAAATATTGAATGAAAAACTTTTTGCTGATTATAATAGAGACAATGTTGTTTTAATCTGCACTGGAAGTCAGGGTGAAAAAAACTCTGCTTTATCTAAAATAGCCAACAATACTCATAATCAAATTAAACTGAGCGCAAAAGATAATATTATTTTCTCATCGAAAGAAATTCCTGGAAATGAGAAAGCTATCTCGTACCTTAAAAATTCTTTTTCCTATTTGGGTTTAAATATTATCTCTGATGAAGATGACTTTGTTCATGTCTCTGGTCATCCAGGAATTCAAGAAATTAAAGAATTTTACCAATATGTTAATCCCATGTCACTAATTCCCATGCATGGTGAATATTTGCATCTTAAAAAACATCTAGAGATTGCTCATGATTTAAAAATAAAAAAATCATTATTACTTCTTAGTGGAGATCTTTGTGAGTTAGATTTAAAAGAAAAAAATCATAAACTTATTGATCAATTTATAATAAAAAAATTACCTATTATTCAAAATTCTATTATTGAGGATATGAACTTTCTTTCTGAGAGGGGTAAAATATTGAATAATGGAATTGTAAGTGTGAATATCATTCTTAACAAAAAACTAGATATTTTAAAATCTGAACTCAACACTAAAGGCTTTCCTTTTGAGTTTGATAGAGAATTTATACAAGAACAAATTAAAGAGTCTTTACTCAATAAAATACTGTTTATGAAAGATGAAATGAATGAGAACACGCTTAATGATCAATTAGAAGACATTGCAAAAAAAAACTTTTTCCAAAAATTTTTCTCTTAAGCCAGAGTTTCTCATTCACTTGTCTATTGTATGAAGTTTTTATTTTTCTTATTTATTGTTTGGTGGGTAATTTTTATGATCATACTTCCAATTAAAAGGTCTCAGTTTGAAGAGGGGATGCCAAAAAAATCTTATTTGGGTATTAAATTTCTAATATCTCTAGGAATTTCAATAATAATTTCCTTTTTTTTAATAAAATATGAAAATAATATATTTGAATATTTTAAATGAAACTCTCAAATCTATTTTTTAATACACTAAAAGAGTCTCCAAAAGAGGCTCAAATCATTTCTCATCAGTTAATGTTGAGAGCCTCTATGATTAGACAACATACATCCGGTATATACACATGGCTCCCATTAGGATTTAGAGTTTTGAAAAATATTGAAGAAATAGTTCGTCAAAATCAGGATAGTATTGGATGTAATGAAATGTTGATGTCTACCATTCAATCATCAGAATTATGGAAAAAAAGTGGTCGATATCCCGATTACGGCAAAGAAATGCTGAGAATTCAAGATCGTCATGATAACGAGCTTCTTTATGGACCAACTAATGAAGAAGTTATTACGGATTTATTTAAAGATTACGTAAATTCATACAAGGGTCTTCCAAAATACTTATATCACATCCAATGGAAATTTCGTGATGAAATTAGACCTAGATTTGGTGTAATGAGAGGAAGAGAATTTTTAATGAAAGATGCTTATAGTTTTGATCTTGATCATGAGAGCGCTGTAGATACATATAAAAAATTTTTTAAATGTTATTTGCAAACATTTTTAGATCTGGGTTTGCAACCCATTCCAGTAAAAGCTGCAACAGGAGCTATTGGCGGAGACTTATCTCATGAATTTCAAATTTTAGCTAAAACGGGTGAGAGTAAATTAGCTTATGACTCTAAATTAGTATCTGATGATCTAATTGATAAAAGTTATGACGAAATTACTTCCATGTACTCTGCCTCTGATGAAATGATAGATAAAAATAAATCAGATGTAGTGATCGGAAGAGGTATTGAGGTGGGTCATATTTTTAATTTTGGTACTAAATACTCAGAGCCTTTAGAATGTTATGTGCTGAATAATGAGGGTAAAAGAATTAACTTACATATGGGATCCTATGGAATAGGTGTTTCAAGATTAACTGCTGCTATAATTGAGGCCTATCATGATAATAAAGGTATTAAGTGGCCTTTCCAAATCTCTCCATTTAAAATCAATATAATTTCTGCTTTAAAGGATGAAAAGATAACTGCAGATCAAGACTTATATCTAAAACTTTCTAATAAATATAAAAAAGTTTCTTTAGATGATAGAGATTTAAGTCTTGGTAAAAAGATCAAAGACTCTGAGTTATTAGGAATACCATGGACAGTGATTATTGGAAAAAATTATGAACAGAATAATCAATATGAAATTATTAATAGATCATCTGGTGAGAAACTTTTCTTAAGTGATAATGAGGTAGAGAATTTTTCTTTTGAACAATATACTCCTTAAACTCTCCATATCCTATATTTTTAACTTTAAAAAAGATAAAGCTTTTTCTGTATCTACAATGCTCTCTTCTTTAGCTTTAATATTAGGCATATCTATACTTATAACTGTTATGTCAGTGATGAATGGTTTTAGAGAAGAACTTGTTAAATCACTGAATGGTATTAATGGCGATTTCATTATTTATGAGTCAACCGATAAAGAAATATCAAAACTTCAACGGGTTTACCCAGATGCTAAAATTGTAAAAAACTATCAGCAACGTGTGATAACCACTAATGATAGGGGCATCGAAGGACTTTTGATGAAATCAATGACAATTGAAGATTTTTATAAGATACCTCGCTTAAATGAAAATCTTTTTGAAATTGAAAATATTGAAGAAAGTTGGGTTTTTATTGGAACAGAATTGGCTAGATCGTTAGATGTAAAAGTTGGAGATAGTCTTCAAATTAGTATCCCTGGTTCTTCAATGACTATATTAGGCCCTGTCCTAAATTCACACATACTTATGATTAAAGGAATTTTTAATACGGGGATTTATGATTACGATAAGTATTTTATTTACAGTAATGAGAATTATTTTAAAGATATCTCAGATTATCCAGTTTTTGAAGTTTATGAAGGAAATACAAAATTAGACTCAAAAGATCTTAGTACCATGATCTATGATACTTGGAGTGATCAAAATCAATCTCTAGCTCAAGCTCTAGCAACTGAAAAAAATGTTATGTTTATCATTCTATTTTTTATAATTTTAATTTCTTCTTTTACAATAATTTCAAATCAAATTTTTTTTATTAAAGAAAAATATAAAGATATAGTTTTGTTAAAATCATTAGGTATAAGTCAAATACAAATATGCTCATTGTTTTTCATTAATTCATTTTTAGTTTCAATCTTTTCTATAATTTTAGGGACAAGTCTGGGATTAATACTATCGATTAATATCGATTCAATTGAAAATTTTTTATCAATTTTATTAAATTATGAGTTGTGGAATAATGAAATTAGATATTTAGCTTCAATGCCTTATAGTATCCAAATAAATGATATTTTATTCATCATTTCTATTTCTATTACTTCGGCATTAATTGCTTCATATATCCCAATTTTAAGAATTTTAAAGATTAAACCCAACCTTGTACTTAGATGACATTATTATCACTCAAAAATATTTCTAAAGTTTACTATTCAAATGTTGGTAATTTTGAGGTTCTTAAAGAAATTAACTTTGAAATTTATGAAAATGAGAATGTTTTTTTATTTGGTCCTTCAGGATGTGGTAAATCATCTTTATTAAATATCATCTCTGGTTTAGACAAACCTGATGGGGGTGAGATATCTTTTCTAAATAAAAAGTTATCAAATAATCAATTTGATTTTTTAAAAAAAGACATAGGTATTATTTTCCAAGATCATTATTTAATCTCTGAATTAAATACTTTTGAAAATATTCAATTAAAGTCCAATAATATATCTGCAATCAATGAAATTTTTGATTATTTTCGGCTCGATGATTTAAAAAACAAATATCCTAACCAATTATCGAACGGACAAAAGCAAAGAGTTTGTGTAGCGAGAGCTTTGGTCAATAGACCTAAATTACTAGTTGCAGATGAGCCAACAAGTTATTTAGATAGAGAAAATGCTGATTTGGTTATGGATTTAATAATACAGTCTTCAAAAAAATTTAAAGTATCATCTATTGTTGCTAGTCATGATATCTCATTTAAAAATAAATTTGATTACTCTTATACAATTAAGGAGAAAAATTTAATTAAATGTTAGTTTCATTGAGAAATTATTCCAATTACTCAATATGTGAGTCGAATATTAAAATTGATGATCTTGTCAAATTTGCATCTAAAAATAATTTGAGCGCTATCGGATTGACTGACTATAAACTCCTTTCAGGATCATTAGAGTTTTCAATTAAATGTCAAAAAGCAGGTATTCAACCAATCATAGGACTTGATATTGATTATGTTTCAATCCTGGGTCACTCAAAAAGATTAACTTTTTTAAGTAAGAGTGAAGAGGGTTTTAAAAATCTTAATATCCTATCAACTGAAGTTAATACTAATAATAATTTCTTATTGAATGAAAATAATATTAAGGATTATGCTAATGGTAACATTTTGATATTAGGAGGTCTTTACAGTTACTTTGATGATATTCCAATTAACAAAAAAAATCTTAATAAAATTTTGAATGAAATTATAAATTTAAAAGAAATATTTGAAAATGATTTATTCTTTGAATATGACTCAAATTTGAATAATATTCTTTTAAAAGAAGTATCAAAAAAATTAGAAATTCCTTTATTTAATTCTTTTTTTAGTTTTTATAAATCTACAAATGATTTTGATGCAATGCAAATTCTTCACTGTGTAAAAAATGGTGAATATTTGCAAAATTCAACTTTTAAAATCAATAATAGCTATTCACTTGATAAATCGGTAGATAGCTCTGAGAATTCTTTAGTTTTAAATAGTCAATTAATAGCCCAAAAAATTAATTTTTTGATAAAAGAAAAGCCAATTTCATTACCTAACTTTTCAAAAGGACTTGCTTTAGATGAAGATACAGAGATTATCAAACAGTCAAGAAGCGGTCTTGATCTTCGATTGAAGAAATTATTTAAAAATTTCTCGATCGAGGATTTCAATAAAAAATCAAAGATTTATCGTGACAGACTGGAATATGAATTAAATGTGATTACTAAAATGAAGTTTTCCGGTTATTTTTTGATTGTTTCTGATTTTATACGATGGGCAAAGTCTCAATCAATTCCTGTTGGCCCAGGCAGGGGTTCAGGCGCAGGTTCTATTGTGGCATGGTCTTTGTTGATTACTGATGTTGATCCAATTCAATATGGATTACTTTTTGAACGTTTTTTAAATCCAGATCGTGTCTCCATGCCTGATTTTGACATTGATTTTTGTGAGTCAAGAAGAGATGAAGTAATAGAGTATGTCCAAAAAAAATATGGTTATCAAAATGTTGCGCAAATAATTACTTTTGGAACAATGAAATCAAGATCAATTCTAAAAGATATAGGCAGAGTAGAGGGTATTCCTTATTCTGAGGTTGATCGCATGGTCAATAAAATTCCTTATAACCCAGTGCATCCATTATCCATTTCAGAGCTAAAAGCAAATTATAGCGATCAGCTTGGAGATTTAGCAGAGTCAGAAATGTTAAATAAGGCAGAGTCTATGGAGGGAGCTCTGCGCAATGCTTCAACTCATGCTGCTGGAATAATTATCTCTTCTGAAAATTTATATGGAAATATCCCTTTATTTAAAAATGACGACTCAGAAATAATGGCCACTCAGTTTAATATGAAAGATTGTGAAAAAGCAGGATTGCTAAAGTTTGACTTTTTAGGATTAGCTAATTTGACTATAATTGATGAAACGTTAAAATTGATAAAACAGAATTATAATATAGATATAGACTTAAATGAAATTCCATTTGATGATCAAAAAACATTTCAACTTTTAGGAAAAGGACTTACTTGTGGTGTTTTTCAAGTAGAAAGTGCTGCTATGGTAGATACTCTTGTCAAGCTTCAACCAACTAATTTAGAGGAAATAATTGCAGTCTTAGCCTTAAATCGACCTGGTCCTATGCAATTCATTGATAGTTTTATCAAAAGAAAAAAAGGTGAAGAAGAAATCATATATGGTCACCCTTTATTAGAGCCCATATTAAATGAAACATATGGAATTATTGTTTATCAAGAGCAGATCATGAAAATTGCACAAGTTATATCTGGTTATTCACTTGGAGAAGCAGATTTATTAAGAAGGGCTATTGGAAAAAAAATTAAATCAGAACTATTAAGTCAAAAAGAAAACTTTGTAAAAGGAGCAGGTAATAAAAAGATTAAATCTTCAGATGCATCAAAACTATTTTCACTTATAGAAAAATTTGCTGAATATGGTTTTAACAAAAGTCATGCAGCCGCATATGCTTTTATTACCTACTACACAGCTTATTTAAAGACACATTACCCTGAGGAATTTTATTGTGAGCTGCTCAATAATTCAATTAATAACACCGATAAAATATTTATGATACTTAGTGAAATTTCCTCACAAAATATTGAAGTTATTCCTCCAGATATAAATATTTCTGAATCTAAATTTACAATTCAAGATAATAAGATTCATTATGGTCTTTCTGCTCTGAAAGGAGTGGGTGAAGAGTCTATGATTGAATTAGTCTCTAATAGAAAAGAAAAAGGTGTATATAAATCTTTATTTGATTTTAATAAAAGATTATCTAGATCTGTACTTAATAAAAGACAAATTGAAAAACTAATTTTATCAAATTCATTTAAATCAATTCATACCGATATCTCCAAGCTGTTTGCAAACGTAGAGACTATCATTCAAAAAAAAGATGAAAATTCATTATTTTTAGATGAAGACGATACCCAATTCTTTTTGAATAAGAAAATCATTAAAATAGATCAAATTGATGCTGAATTTGAATGTTATGGATTTTTATATTCTCAAAAGAAACAAACATCTTTGTTATCAAAATTAAATTTAAATTCTTTTAAAGAAAAAATTGATAGTAAGTCTGAAATATTTGAGGACTTTTATTTTTATGTAATTAAATCGCAATATAAGACAACTAAAAATGGAAAAAGATATATTTTATTAAATGTTATAAACGAGAGTGGGTATTTTGATCTAAGGCTCTTTGATGAAAAATTTGATATGAAATCTCTCCAAGCAAATTTTATTAAAACAAAAATTAAATCTTCAATAAAAAACGACTTTTATAATGTGAACATTGAAAAGATCGAAATATTAAAAGATGATGGACTCATTAATCAAATTTCTTACATATCTTTTCAAGATCTTCTAGATTTTGATAATAATGACTCACTCAACGAGGTCAAAATTAATAAAATTGATAGAATATTAACCATTAGCCTCAATTAATTCTTGAAATAAAACCTAATAAC